>NZ_JBFRFE010000158.1:0-7519 GCF_052114665.1 Stenotrophomonas sp. 2YAF22
CTGTTGGATCATGAAACAGGCAGAAGCGCTGCAGTCGCACGGCGCAAAGCCGGCGCAACGTGTCAAGCCAGCTTAACCACGTCACCAAGCAATCCACTCAACCATCATACGCACCCGCGCGGCGATCAACGCGTCCCCGGATCACCCGGCACCAGGTGTCGCCACGGAAACACATCCTTGGCGAAATGGCTGGCATAGCCCCCCGTCGCGGCCTGAATGACCATGAACGACAACCGTGGGCGCATGGCCTGCAGCGTCTGCAGCTGCGCCACATCCAACGCGCTGTTGCGCAGCCGGAAGGTATGCAGCGCATCGAAGGCTTGGCTGGCGAACAAGCGCTCATAGGCCGCGAAAGGCGTGACCGCATCGGTCTCACGGGCATCAGCCCAGACGAATTGCAGCTCCGTCGATTCGCAGAAATCCAGCAGGCCCAAGGCAGGCAGGTTGCGTGATCCGGCAAGGTTGTCGATGAAGCGCTGCGTATCTGAGCCACCGCCGATGCGCAGGCTGTGCAGGTGCGGCAGCGGCACCTCGAAAAACGCGGCGTCCGGTGCATTCGGCACCACCAGTTCGCTGAGGTATGGCGCCCTGGAAACGAAGCGGGCGATCTCGCCAGCTTCTTCCATGAGGCTGCCCGCGCGCTGCACCAGCGACATGTTGTGGTCGGCCGGTTCTGTGGGGGAGATCGACAGCGAGCGCAGGCGTGGGAAACGCACATCGCTATCCAGCAGCGCGGTGAACTCCCACTCGCGCGTGCCATTGGCCCCCTCGTCCGGGCCGGTGAACGACAGCGACATGATCGCATCGGCCACGCCTTGGTCGGACAGGCAGGCCAGCGTCCACGCGAATGGCTCTTCCCATGGGTTGCCGAAGAACTCCACGTGCAGGCCACCGTACAACGGCGCCACGGTTACCCGTTCCTGTAAGGCTTCCCAGAGCGGGCTGGCTGGGTCCTCGATGTCCAGCTCATGCTCAGCCGCGCTGTCCAAGGTGAAGGCATGGATGCGTTGCTGCAGCGCCAGCAGCTGCTGCTGTGCGTGGCCGAAGGGTGGAGCTGTCATGTGTGCATACCGGACGTCCGTGTGATGCGCCCGATGATAGCGCTGGCCTGATGGCGGCGGTCTGCGGCCCGCGATCGGTTGCTTGATATTCCTCACGGTCGAGCAACTCCGGCAGCCCCCATACTGGCGCCCTCCGCTCAATTCTCACAAGGAAGCCGACCATGCGCCGCCACCGCTTGCCGTTGACCGTCGCGCTGCTCGCCAGCGCCTTCACAGCACCGGCGATGGCCGCCGTGCCGTTCTTCAATGCCAGCTGCCCCGGTGGGCTGGATGTACATGCAGACGAGGGCGGGCCGGTCTACGTGCAGGGCCGCGAGACCACGCTCAAGCGCTTCAACGATCGCTATTTCGAAGCGCGCGATGCCAGCAGCGGCACCACGCTTTCAATCAGCACCGGTGACGACGGTACGCAGCAGGTCAGCTACACCGGACGCGGCGGTGCCAACGGCATCTGCCAGGTCAGCAACAACGGCACGCCGGCGGCCGCCGTGGAAGGCGGCAGGCACCACCGTGATCAGGATCGCGATGACGATGCAGCACTGCCACGGGAAGTGACCTGCGAATCCACCGACCAGCGCCAGGTGTCCTGCGACATGGATACGCGCGGCAATGTGGAGATCGTGCGCCAGCTCAGCCGTACCCGTTGCGAGCAGGGCAGCAACTGGGGCCTGTCGCGGCATTCGGTCTGGGTCAACGGTGGCTGCCGTGCGACGTTCCGCAACATGTCCAAGGCTGCAGCCAACGCGTCAGCGGGCGATACCGCGCTCGGTTCGTGCAATGCAAGCAAAGGCGCACAGGGCACGCTGGTGACCCAGGTGCCGGTTGGAACCGATTATCAGGAACTGATCATCGATTATCCCGAGGGCCGCTTCCTGTGCATGATGCGCAACGACGGCCGGGTGCAGAGCGTGACGCCGATTCGCCGCCGCGGGGGTTGAGCTCATCGTGCCTGCAGCCCTAAGGTGACCACCCTTACACCCGTCTGGCGGCACCACCATGTCCCATCTTCTGGCCAAGGCAGCCGAGAAACAGGATCTTGACCGAATCGACGCATTGCTGGATGCGGGTGCCGATATCGAGTGGCAGCACAAGGGCACCGGACGTACTCCGCTGCTTTCGGCTGTGATCGCCGGAAAGACTGACTCGGTGTTGCGGCTTTTGGACCGTGGCGCCAACATCCAGCACGCCTGCACGGCGGTGGGCTTTACCGCAATGGGATGGGCGGCCGAGCGCAACGACGCAGACATCGGACGCCTGCTGATCGCACGCGGCGCCTCGCTGGACGCGGCCTCCCCGGAACTGCATCGCACACCGCTGATGGTGGCGGCGCAGGGCGGTCATCTGCCGATGGTCGAGCTGCTGCTGGCTGGCGGTGCTGATGTCGCACGCGTGGATTTCGAAGGACGTAATGCGCTGTCGCTGGCCGAAGCGCGCGGGCATGCGGCTGTGGTGCAGTGCCTGCAGGCAGCGGGCGCGCAGATGCCACCGATGTTGGAGGAGGCGCCGCCGCTTGCGTGGCCTGAACCGGCCGCAGAGGGGGAACCGGCATCAGTGGTGCGTGGCTATATGCTGGCCTGCAATGAGTGGGAAACGCGTGGTTACCGTGATGCCAAGGTCGGTGGAGTCCTGCTCGGTAGTGCAGCATTCCAACAGGAGCGCGCGGACATCCTCGCGGCCTGGTGTACCGACCGGAAGCGGGTGTATTCCAAGGGCATGTCGGTGGGCAATCCCCCGGTGCACATGCCGGAGGACCTGCTGGCCGCGGTCTGTCAGCCGACGGCCTCCAAGGCCGAAGTCCTGGTGCGTGACCATGCACAGAAATCCCGCGCGCTGCGTTACGAGCGCCTGTTCGTGCTCAAGCGCGTGGCAGGGCAGTGGCGGATCGACATGCTGAAGAAGCGCCTGTTCCGCACCGAAGCGTGGTCGTCGGCGATTCTCTGAGCACGGCCCGAAGTGCCGTCAGCCGGCAGCGTTGTACAGCACTACCCACGCCAGCATCAGGGCGAACATGCCGGCGAACGTCAGGCCAAACCACAGCGCCGCCACCTTCACGTTGCCGATCAACGCTGCCAGCATCCGCTGCGGCTCGCTCTTCAGGATCGGATATTCGGCGTGTGCCTTGCGCAGACGCTGCCAACCCAACCCGAGGAATACCAGGGTCGAGAACGGCACCAGCAGGAGCGTCGCCTGCATCAGCCAGCCATTCGGCGACGCATCCATCGAGCTGCTCAACAGAATCGCGAAAACGGCGATGGGCAGCGCCCCGATGAAAAAGCGCGGCCAAGCGGTGTTGATGAAGGGCGACATCGCAATCTTCCATGAAGGGCGGTCGGGTCCGCGCGGCATCATGCCATGCGATGGCCCTGCTGCACCGCCGCGAGTGGTGTCACATGCGTCTGGCTAGACTGTGCTTCTTTTTCGTTCGCAGGAGGCACCCATGGCCCATCATCCCGCCGTTACCCTGATCGGCGTCCCCACCGACATCGGGGCGGGCCATCGCGGCGCCCGGCTGGGGCCGGAAGCCCTGCGTGTGGCCGGCCTGCCTGAAGCACTGGAAGCGCGCGGCGTGGACGTGCGCGACCTCGGCAACCTGGACGGCCCGCGCAACCCGTGGACCGCGCCGGTGCAGGGCTACCGTCACCTAGACGAAGTAGTGGCGTGGAACCACGCGCTGATGGAAGCCAGCTACGCCGAACTGCAGGCCGGCCGCATGCCGATCATGCTGGGGGGTGACCACTGCCTGGGCATCGGTTCGATCACTGCCGTCGCGCGCTGGTGCCGCGAGCAGGGCAAGGACCTGCGCGTGCTGTGGCTGGATGCGCATTCGGATTTCAACACCAGTGAGGTGACCCCTTCGGGCAACATCCACGGCATGCCGGTGGCGTGCCTGTGCGGCCTCGGCCCGGATGCGCTGACCAGGCTGGGTGGCACCTCGCCGGCCATCAAGCCTTCGCAGATGCACCAGATCGGCATCCGTTCGGTGGACCCGGAAGAAAAGCGCCTGATCAAGACCCACAAGGTCGATGTCTACGACATGCGCTACATCGACGAGAACGGCATGAAGCGCACCGTGGAAGCGGCGCTGGCCGGCATCGACGAGAACACCCACCTGCACGTCAGCTTCGATGTCGATTTCCTCGACCCGAGCATCGCCCCGGGTGTGGGCACCACCGTGCCGGGCGGGGTGAACTACCGCGAAGCGCAGCTGGTGATGGAGATGATCGCCGACAGCGGCCGCATGGGCTCGCTGGATATCGTCGAACTCAATCCGCTGCTGGACAACCACAACAGCACCGCCGAACTGGCTGTGGACCTGGTCGAAAGCCTGTTCGGGAAATCGACCCTGATGCGCGACTGAGAGAGTCCAGCCTGAACGGTTGGACGAACCGTTCACACGCGCTCCACGCCCCTGCCGCCAGATTGCACCTCACGCGGCAGTGTTGGCTTCGAGCCAGCCTGCCGCCCCGATCATTACAACCGAACCCCGTGATTGAGCGGTGTAGCGGCAAACCCAAGGAGAAGCCCATGAAGCGCGTAGTTGCCCTGATGCTGTTGTCGATGTTCTCGGTGGCCCTGCTGGCCGGTTGCAACACCGTTGCCGGTGCCGGCAAGGACGTGCAGAAGGCTGGTGAGAAGGTTGAGGATGCCGCCAAGGGCAACTGAGCCTGAGGTGGTGCGCACTACGGAAAAGGCCGGGATCTTCCCGGCCTTTTTCATGCGCGATTGCTGCGTGTGTACGCCGCGTGCCGACCGGTAGTGAACCATTCAAGCAGGTGAGCGGCGCTTTCATGGCCGGTTGACCGTGCTTCAACGTGCACTGCGCGATGCTGCAGCCACGGTAACAACGCCGTTGCATACCAAGGAAGCCTCAGCAATGAACAAAGACATCATTTCCGGCAAGTGGTCCCAGCTCAAGGGCAAGGCCCAGGCGAAGTGGGGCGATCTGACCAATGACGATTTCGATGTGGCCGAGGGCAATGCCGAATATCTGGCGGGCCGCCTGCAGGAGCGCTATGGCTGGGCCAAGGACCGCGCAGAAACCGAAGTGCGCGATTTCGAGAAAGCGATGCACAAGGACTACCCGGACTACAAGTAACGGGCCGGACTACAAGTAACGGGGCGTCGAACGCCCGCGTTATGCCCCCACAGACAACGCCCGCGCCGGAAGGTGCGGGCGTTGTGCTGTGTGCAGATCAACGCGCCGGCGGGTCGGGCACGTAGCGGTTGGGGAAGGCCTGTGGCTGGCGGTCCAGGCGCGAGGGCGAATCGAGCAGGATGCCGCGTGCACGCAGGTTGCGGGCGCTGTCGTAGCGCAGCTGCAGCACCTGTGCCGGGCTGCGGGTGGCGCGTTCGAAATCGGTATCGCGCACCGATGAACTTTCGCGCGCACCATGCCCGGTGCCCAGTGCGGGTGCCTGCGACTTGGCCGAATAGCCTTCGATGCGGCTGGCGCTGGCGTCGGCCGCCGCCGAGGCTTCGGCCGCCGCCGGTGCCGGCCCGGCGCGACCGCGCAGGATCGGCTGCGGACGCGGGTACCAGCGACGCGCTTCCTCGAACACCGCCACGCCGACCACACCGACGTTGTCCGGGCGGCCGGTACGGCTGGCATAGCTGCCGCTGGGGCTGCTGAAGACGAACTGGGCCACTTCGTCCTGGGTCTTGCGCCAGCCGGTGATATCGGCGCGCTGGCCAGGGTTGAGCACGTAACCGGTCTGCGAGGGATCGGCGTCTTCGCCGGAGATCGCGTTGACCCCGTCCACCGACAGCACCACCAGCACCCGTCGCGGGCTGTCGTTGTACAGGCGCACGGCATAGCGGTGGCCGCGCTCACCGGCCACCCAGCGCTGGCCGTCGGCCGGGTAGCTGCGCAGCTCGGTACCGCGGTCGCGGTCGACCAGGGCCACGCGCACCGGGCCGTCCTGCGGCATCGGCGGGGGCAGCGGAGCCGGGCGGAAGCCGGCCAGGGGCAGGATCAGCAGCAGGGGCAGCAGGCGTTTCATCGGGCGTCTCCAGCGGGGTTGGGTGAATGAACGCGCCGGAGGCCCTGACGGGGTTGACCGTGTGCACGGTAAACTGGCCGCGTTCATAGAAGGTTTCCGCACGCAGTCATGACGACCCGAGTCCTTACCGGCATCACCCCCTCCGGCACGCCCCACCTGGGCAACTACGTTGGCGCCATCCGCCCGGCCATTGCGGCCAGCCGCGCGCCGGACATCGAGAGCTTCTTCTTCCTGGCCGATCTGCACAGCCTGATCAAGTCGCAGGACCCGCAGCGCACCCAGCGCGCGACCCTGGAGATCGCTGCCAGCTGGCTGGCCTGTGGCCTGGACCCGGAACACGTGTGGTTCTACCGCCAGAGTGACATCCGCGAGACCACCGAGCTGATGTGGTTCCTGACTGCCATCGCCAGCAAGGGCATCCTCAACCGCGCCCATGCCTACAAGGCGGCGGTGGACAAGAACCGGGAGGAAGGCCAGGACGAGGACGCAGGTGTCAGCGCCGGCCTGTTCATGTACCCGGTGCTGATGGCGGCCGACATCCTGATCTTCAAGGCCAACCAGGTACCGGTGGGCCGTGACCAGATCCAGCACATCGAGATGGCGCGTGACTTCGCCCAGCGCTTCAACCACGTATACGGCAAGGAGTATTTCCCGCTGCCGGACGTGGTGATCGACGAGCAGGTGGCAACCCTGGCGGGCCTGGATGGCCGCAAGATGAGCAAGAGCTACCACAACACCATTCCGCTGTTCGTGCCGCGCGAGGAGCTGAAGAAGCTGGTGTTCTCGATCCTGACCGATTCGCGTGCACCGGGTGAGCCGAAGGACACCGAAAGTTCGGCGCTGTTCCAGATGTACCAGGCGTTCGCCACCCCGGAGCAGACCGCTGCCTTCGCCAAGGCCTTCGCCGATGGCATCAGCTGGGGCGATGCCAAGCAGCAGCTGTTCGAGCGCATCGACAGCGAACTGTCGCCGCTGCGCGAGCGCTACAACGCGCTGATGGCCGAGCCGGAGAAGATCGAAGCACTGCTCAAGCGCCGTGGCCAGCAGTTGCGTGAGCAGCTGGCAGCACCGCTGCTGGAAGAACTGCGCCATGCGGTGGGCCTGCGTGATCTGTCCGATGCCGGCGACATCGCCAGCGAAGATGCCGGTGAAGCCCGCGCCGCTCCGCCGCTGTTCAAGCAGTACCGCGAGAAGGACGGCCGTTTCTACTTCAAGCTGACCGCCGGTGACGGCACGCTGCTGATCCAGAGCGAAGGCTTCGACTCGCCGCGCGATGCCGGCCAGCTGATCGCCGTGCTGAAGCAGGCCGAGCAGGGCGACCAGCTGCAGAGCGACCTGTTCAAGCTGGAAGCCGAGGTGGATGCGGTGCTGGCGGCGTTGGCCGTGCTGCGCGAAGCGTAAAAAGGTAGTGCCGGCCGCTGGCCGGCAACTGCAATCACCCGGCGCGCCTGGGGATGC
>NZ_JBFRFE010000159.1:0-7511 GCF_052114665.1 Stenotrophomonas sp. 2YAF22
TCGTAACGCTGGCGGGCCAGTGTGGTGAACGCGGTGCCGCCCGGCTGCAGGCCCGCATACGCCTTGAGGCGATCCACCGCCTTGGCCCGGCGCTCGGCCGGCACCTGGTCGGACAGCAGCAGGTTGAGGCCGCTGAACACGCTCTGCGGCGCATCACGCCACGGCAGCAGGTACTTCTGGTTGAGCTCGCTGCCCTCGATGCTCTGGTTGGCGGCGGCGATCATGATCTCCAGGTCCTGGCGGACGTTGGGATCCTTCTCGCTGGCCAGCTTGGCCTTCAGTTCGTCGCGGGCCTTGGCCATCGCGGCGCGGTAGCGCTGGTCGTTGTCCGGGCCGAGGTCGGCGACCTTGTCGTCGTAGCCGGGCACGCCGAAGAAGCCGGTCTCCTCGGGCTGGAATGGCCCCTGCGCATCAAGCAGGATCTGCGCCAGTGCATTGCTGCGCGCGACCCAGGCCGGGCTGGCCGGCGTGGAGGCCTTGGCGGCCGGTGCGGCCAGGGCCGGTGGGACCGACAGCAGCGGGGCGGCGGTCAGGGCCAGGGCGATGGCAAGCGCGATCGGCTTCATGGAGAACTCCAGGACAGGGTTGCCCGCACCCTACGCGCTCATGGCGGTGGCGACAATCGGCCGGAGGTCACGGGGCGCGGTATGAGGCATCGGGGTTCTGCGATAGCGGATCCGGGTAGAAGTCGGCAACGACGCCTTTCGTCTCGCGCAGGACTCTTGCGTTGTCATGAAGATCAGCCGATCCGGTTGGCAGGCCCTCATGTTGGATCACCGGGGATGACCATAGATTCACCCGCGGGCAGGCCCGGTCAGTGCACTCCAAGGCCATGACGGTACGCCAGCCAGGCAACGCCTGCTCGTTGAAACGATGGCCGTGCCCGTATGCGAATCTGGGCGGATCAAGTGCCGCGTTCTCGGGATCATGATCTGCTCCCAGCAAATGGCCGATCTCATGCGCAAGGGTGTGCTGGTCCAGGCATCTGCGCTCAACAGCGAGAAAGGCTGTTTCGCGGGTCGCCAATACCTGCTGGGCCAATCCGCATGCGGGAGCGCCCGAATGTGTATCGATGATCATCACCATCACGTCGGCTCGCTCACCCTCCCGCGCCACGTGCAGTAGCCAGAGTGGTCCGTGCCTACCCTTTGCGATGTCATCGAGAGTCTGATCAAGCGTGGTTTCGCGGTATCCCGGAAGCGCGTTGGCCGCCGTCTGCAACTCCAGTTCAATACCGCTCGCTGCAAATCCTGCATTGGCCTCGATCACCGCAGCCCTGACCTGCTCGATTGCCGGATCAAGCCCGTCCACCAGCGCGCCTGCCGCAAAGCCGTACGCAACCCGAATCACATCGCGCCCTTCGCCGCTCCCTCCGCCGGCGATTCCTGGAGGAAGGTCTGGAGCAGGCCGATCTGGCCGCCGGTCCCTCACATCGTCACGCTCGTCCCGTAGAGCGCGGCGCACATCGCGCTTTACCAGTCGATCACCGTCCAGCGTGTAATGCCAGAACCCATGGCTGAATCTCGCATGTGTTCCTGAAGCGTCCGACCAGATTCTCACGTACGTGGGCTGCCCAAGCTTCCTTTCAACATCCGGCGCTACGGACTTCACCCTGCCCACCCACTGCAGGCCTGAGATCGAGCGTACCTCTCGTTGGGCACCTTCGTCACCCGCAGGCCGGTAGATCACACTCTGGACGCTGTCGAACAGGGGTTCGGAAGGATCGCGGACAAGGTGAAGAACCCTGTCGTGGAGATCCACGGTGATCTCATCAGCAGCCAAGGCGGCCTCATTCACGCGAACCCGGCGCACCCAGTCCACATCATCTCCTGCTCTGCGCAGTTGCTGCTCTGCCACAGCCAATGGCGCGTCCGAGAGCACCTCCACGAATGGTTCAGCAGCCATGCCGGGTGTGACCAAAAGCAGCGCAAAGACTGTCAGCCCTACCACGCTCCTGATTGCATACGTTCGCATTGCACGCTCCTTCCAGGATGAAGTGAAGCGTTGCAGCCAGATCTACGCTGCAACGGATCAATCATTGGAGTGAGCCTGCGCCAGCATTCCGGGACGTCGTTCGCACTATCAATCCACGCTATCGAAGCAGTGAAGATTGAAGGCTGCGCCAATAGAGAACCGGCTCACCAGCGTCGTGCGGTGTCGGAATTGAGCGGTCTCCCATGAGACGTACTGAGCCGAGCCGAGGCTTGATCGGGAAGAGTAAATTCAACTGTGGCGGATCGCGACAGTCTCTGAGTCCGCGGCCGTCGTACAGTCACAGCGCGAGCGTAAGCGGGCATTCACCGCGGTCACGGCATTTCTGCAGTTCGCATTCGCCCGCCGCCTCGGCATCATCCAGCGCGCTCAGGTCGAAGGTCTGCTTGTCTTCGGCCAGCACGTACATCACCGGGTAATCCCACACGTCGTCGCTGCGGGTGCCCTTCACGAACAGGCGGCCGTGCGCATGCGGCCCTTCCAGCGCCACGGTCAGGCCAACGTCGCGCTCGCCGTTGATGGCGGTCTGCATGCTGCCCAGCGGCAGCGTGCCGGCCTGCAGCGGTTCCCCGAATACCTGCACCAGTTCGACGCTGCAGCCGGCGCGGCGCATGGCCTCGCGCATCGGCGCACTGTCGTGCGCGGCCTCGGTCCAGCGCAGCACGCTCCAGGCGATGGCGCCGCCCAGTGCGGCCAGGAACAGCAGCACCGCCAACGGCATCGCCCAGCGCCAATGCCGGCACCACCAGCCGGAAGCCAGGGTGGAGGGAGCAGGAATCGGCGGCGGCAGGGTCATGGGCGGGCTCCTTCCCGGACGATGATCAAGGTTTCAGGCAACGCCCCAGGAAAGCTTCGGCAACGCGGTAGCGATGCAGTGCGTCGGCACCGGAGAGGCCGTGCTTGGCACCGGGGTAGGTCATCAGTTCAAACGGCTGGCCGCGCTTCTGCAGCGCGCTCATCAGGCTGGTCGAATTGGTGAACAGCACGTTGTCGTCGGCCATGCCGTGGATCAGCAGCAGCGGCGAGCGCAGGCCCTCGATGTGGGTCAGCACGCGTGCTTCGCGGTAACCGGCGTCGTTGCGCGACGGCAGGTCCATGTAGCGCTCGGTGTAGTGGCTGTCGTACAGGCCCCAATCGGTGACCGGTGCGCCGGCCACGCCACAGGCGTAGCTGTCCGACGCCTTGGCCAGCAGCATCAGGGTCATGTAGCCGCCGTTGGACCAGCCCTGCACGCCGATACGCGCCGGGTCCACCCACGGCTGCTGCTTCAGCCACGCCACGCCGCGCAGCTGGTCGGCCACTTCCACCGTGCCCTGCTTGCCATACAGCGCGCCGCCGAAGTCACGGCCGCGGCGCGGGGTACCGCGGTTGTCCAGCGAAAACACCACATAGCCCTGCTGGGCCAGGTACTGGTTGAACAGATGGTCGCCACGCCCAGGCCAGCTGTCGGTGACGGTCTGGCTGGCCGGGCCGCCATACACGTACACCGCCACTGGGTAGCGCTTGGCCGGATCGAAGCCGGCCGGCTTGATCACGCTGTAGTTCAGCGGCGTCTTGCCGTCGGCGGCAGTCAGCGTGCCGAATTCGACCGGACGCTGCGCCTCGCGGTAGCGCGCATACGGATGCTTGGGGTCGGCCAGATCGTTCTCGACCAGGGTGGCGATCTTCTCGCCATTGGCGCGGAACAGTTCAATCTGCGGCGGGGTGCTGCTGTTGGACCAGCTGTCCACGTATACGCTGGCGTTGCGCGCGAAGCTGGCGCTGTGCATGCCCGGCGCCTTCGACAGGCGCTGCGGCTGGCCGCCCTGCAGCGGCACGGCGTAGATCTGGCTTTCGCGCGCCGATTCGATGCCGGCGCGAAAGTACGCCACGCCGGCCTTTTCATCGACCGCCAGCAGTTCATCGACCGACCAGTTGCCGTGGGTCAGCGCGGTGGCCTTGCCCTTGCTGTCGATGCGATACAGATGCTGAAAGCCGGTGCGCTCGGACGACCACAGCACGCTGCCGTCGTCGAGGAAACGCAGGCTGTTGTGCAGCGGCACCCAGGTCGGGCTGGTTTCGTGGGCCAGCACACGCTGCTGGTTCGAGGCCAGGGTGACTTCCACCAGGTCGAGCTTCTTCTGGTCGCGCGACTGGCGCTGGAAACTCACGTGCTGCGGATCGCGCCAGTCGACGCGGGCCAGGTAGATGTCCTGCTCCTTGCCGAGGTCGATCCACTGCGTCTGCGCATGTTCCGCCGGCGAGATCACGCCCAGCTTCACCTGCACGTTGGCATCGCCCGCGGCCGGGTAACGCTGTTCGACCACATCGGTGCGGTCGGCATAGACTTCGTAGCGCTTCTGCACCGGCACCGGGCTTTCGTCGATGCGCGCGTAGGCGATGGCCGAGTCGTCCGGCGCCCACCAGTAACCGGTATGGCGGTCCATCTCCTCGTCGGCGACGAATTCGGCGATACCGTTGCCGATGGTCGTGCTGCCATCAGCGGTCAGCTGCATCTGCCTGCCGCTGGCCAGCTCGATCACCCACAGGTTGCGGCCGCGGATGAAGCTGACGAAGCCGCCCTTGGGCGACAGCTTGGCGTCGGTCGCAAAGCCTTCGCCGTGAGTCAACTGGCGCACTGCCGCCTTGCCTTCCTGCTTGAGGTCGTACAGGTACAGCTCGCCGCCCAGCGGGAACAGCAGGCGCTGTGCGTCCGGCGACCACTGGTAGTCGACGATGCCGGTCATCGCGGCGATGCGCTGGCGCTCGCGGCGGGCCTTTTCTTCGTCACTGAGGGTTTCGGTACCCGGCAGCACCACCTTCGAGTCCACCAGCAGGCGGGTCTGGCCGCTGCCGATGTCATAGCTCCACAGGTCCAGCTGGTTGCGGTCGCTGTCCTTGCCGCGCAGGAAGGTCACGCGCGAGCCGTCCGGCGCCACCTTCGGCTTCATCAGGGTCGGGCCGGACAGCGGCAGCGGGCCGGTGATGGCTTCCAGGGTGAGTTTTTCAGCGTGGGCGACGGTACTGGTGGCGAGCATGAGGGCGAGCGAGGCGAACAGATGGCGCATGGAGGATCCCGGCAAACGGCAGGTCCGTCACCGCGGCAGGCGCGGGACGGTCAGCCTCCATCCTAACCAAGCCGGTGCGGGAAGACAGCATGACCTTCTGCCCATGAGGTCTTCCCATGATGAGTGCCGACCAACGGTCGGCACCCACCGTGCCGGGTCAGCGCTTGCCGAACAGGTGCTTGCGCTCTTCGTCGCTGAGCGGCTTGCCGGCGTCCGGGTTCACCTGCGTGCGCAGCGCGTAAGCGCGCTGGGTGGCCGGACGGTCGGCAATGGCCTGGTGCCAGCGCTTGAGGTGGGGGAAGGCGTCGAAATCCACCGGCAGCTTGTCGTAGGCGCCAACCCACGGGTAGCTGGCCATATCGGCGATGGTGTAGTCCTCGCCGGCCAGGAAGGCGTGTTCGGCCAGTCGCTTGTCCATCACCCCGTGCAGGCGGCGCACTTCATTGTCGTAGCGCTCGATCGCGTACGGGATCTTCTCCGGCGCGTACACATTGAAATGGCCCATCTGCCCGCTCATCGGGCCCAGCCCGGCCATCTGCCAGAACAGCCATTCCAGGGTCGTGACGCGGCCACGCGGGTCGGTCGGCAGGAAGCGGCCGGTCTTCTCGGCCAGGTACAGCAGGATCGCGCCGGACTCGAACACGCTCTGCGGGGCGCCGCCGTCGGCCGGGGCGTGGTCGACGATGGCCGGCATCTTGTTGTTGGGGGAAATGGCCAGGAATTCCGGCTTGAACTGGTCTCCCGAGCCGATGTTGACCGGGTGGATGCGGTACTCCAGGCCGGCTTCTTCCAGCAGCAGGGTCACTTTGTGGCCGTTCGGGGTAGGCCAGTAATACAGGTCGATCATGGCGGCGGCTCTGGGGTACGGAAAGGAACCTGAAGTCTAGTGCGTGCGTTGGCTTGGCACCGTCATGGCGGGCCGGTAACCTCGCCTCTCCCCCGAAACGCAGCATCCTCCGCATGAGTGCAAACCGTCCGCTACTGTCCCCGCTGTCCAGCCTGATCTTCGCTACCCGCTGGCTGCAGCTGCCGCTGTACCTGGGTTTGATCGTTGCCCAGTGCGTTTACGTGTTCCTGTTCGGCAAGGAACTGTGGCACCTGATCTCGCACTCGGTGTCGATGGGCGAGCAGCAGATCATGCTGATCGTGCTGGGCCTGATCGACGTGGTGATGATCTCCAACCTGCTGGTGATGGTGATCGTCGGCGGCTATGAAACCTTCGTCTCGCGCCTGCGCCTGGAGGGCCACCCGGACCAGCCGGAATGGCTGAGCCACGTCAACGCCAGCGTGCTGAAGGTGAAGCTGGCGATGGCGATCATCGGCATCTCCTCGATCCACCTGTTGAAGACGTTCATTGCCACCGGCGCGCTGGGCGGTATCCCGCTGTGCACCCCGGAGCAGATGAGCGTGGCTGCCGCCAATATCGGCGTGGCCCGCTGCTCGATGCTGACGGCTGACGGCGTCCTCTGGCAGACGATCATCCACTGCGTGTTCATCCTGTCGGCGATCGGCATCGCATGGACCGACAAACTGATGTCCGGCAGCCATGACAAGCCGGAAGGCCACGGCAAGTCCGCCGCACATTGACCCCAATCCCGGTGGCGGTACCAGTGCCGCCACCGGCCCGCTACACCTGCCCTTGTGCGCAGGTGAGGCCGGGATGCTAGATTGCACCCTCGCCGTCGTCGGCGATGGCGTCGGGAAACGTCATCGACCGCGCCCGGACCTCCAGTCCCGGCAGGCTTGCCTACGTTTGTCGTAACGTCGTCTTCTTAGAGGGGAGCAGGATGTCGCACGTCGCAATGATCGCTGCCGCGCGCCGGTGGTTGCCGGTCGCTCTGGCTTTGGCCCTGGCTGCATGCTCGGGCAAGGAAGAAACACCGGCTCCGGCCGCGCCGGGCGCCGCTGCCCCCACCGCTGCAGCACCAGCCGCACCGGCAGTGGCCGCCAAGGTGCAGTCGATGGGTACCGAGCAGCTGCGCGAATCGGCCAGCCAGGCACTGCGCGAGAACCGCATGTACGCCCCGGCTGGCGACAACGCCATCGAGTACTACCTGGCACTGCGCGACAAGACGCCGGACGATGCCTCGGTGAAGAGCGCGCTGACCGATCTTCTGCCGTACACCCTGATCGCCGCCGAGCAGCATCTGGGCCGCGAGGATTTCACTGAAGCGCAGCGGCTGGTCGCCCTGATCGAAAAGGTTGATGCCTCGGCCCCGGCTCTGCCGCGCCTGAAGGAAGGCCTGACCAAGGGCGTGCAGGTTGCCGCCAAGCGCACCGAAGACGAGACCGAGAAGGTCAAGAAGGACGCTGAAGACCGCACCAAGCAGCTGGCCGAGCAGCAGCGCCTGACCGAACAGCGTGCCAAGGAAGCCGAGGCGGCCAAGCAGATTGCCGCACAGCAGGACGTTGCCCGCCGTGACAGCGAGCGCCAGGAAGCCGAACGCCAGGCTGCTGCGCGCCGTGATGCCG
>NZ_JBFRFE010000160.1:0-7507 GCF_052114665.1 Stenotrophomonas sp. 2YAF22
CCCCGGTCTTGCCGTGTGCGCAGGACAGCGCACACGAGCAAGGCGCCATCGAGCCCCCAGGGATGGGTTTACGGCGTGTCCTGCACGGCGATACCCTCCGCCTCCCCGCACATCAGGCAGGCGCCGCTTTGCTTTTGCACTTGCCGTTGCTCCGGCTTCGAAAAGCGGGCCGGCGGGCCGCAGGCCCGCCAGCGACAGAACTCACCCCGCCACGATGTACTGCTGCAGCTGATCCAGCTCGCGCCGCTGCGCATCGATCACCGACTTCACCAGGTCACCGATGGAAATCACCCCCAGTACCTGCCCGCCCTCGACCACCGGCAGATGGCGGATGCGGTAATCGGTCACCAGTTGCAGGCAGTGTTCCACCTGCTCAGCGGGACTCACTGTCACTACTTTCGCGGTCATGATCTCCGACACAGCGGTATCGCGCGACGAACGATCGTGTAGCACGATCTTGCGTGCGTAATCACGCTCGGACAGGATCCCGACCAGCCGGGGTCCGTCCATCACCAGCACCGCACCRATGCCCTTCTGCGCCATCAGCCGGATCGCATCGATCACCGCCGCGCCAGGTGCGACCGCATGCACTTCAGGGGACTTGCCGTCCAACAGTTGCCGTACCGACGTCATCTGCCTGCCCTCCCAGGGTGGGTTGCAGGTCCGAGTCTGCCACGGAAGGGGCCAACCATGCGTCAACCAGGTACAACGGCCGTTGCTTGGATTCCTCGTAGAGACGCCCCAGGTACTCACCGATCAGCCCCAGCGCGATCAACTGCACGCCCCCCAGGAACAGGATCACCGCCATCATGGTCGGCCACCCGGCCACAYGGTCGCCGTACATCGCCGCCTTGGCGATCACCCAGATGGCAAATACGAAGGCAACGCCCGCTGTGGCCAGCCCCATGTAGGTGGCCGCCCGCAGCGGGACCGTCGAAAAACCGGTAATGCCTTCCAGTGCGAAGTTCCACAGCCGCCACAGGCTGAACTTGCTGGTGCCGGCCAAGCGGGCGTGCCGGTGATACGGCACCGCCACGCGGCGGAAACCAACCCAGCTGAAGAGCCCCTTCATGAACCGGTGGCGTTCGCGCATCTCGCGCAGTGCGCTCAGCGCGCGCGGCGACAACAAACGGAAATCGCCGGTATCGGCCGGAATGGGCGTGCGCGAAAGGCGGCCTATCACCCGGTAGAACATCGACGCGGTCGCACGCTTGCTCCAGCTTTCACCGTCGCGCACCAGGCGGGTGCCGTAGACGTTGTCGTAGCCCTCCCGCCAACGCTCGACGAACTGCGGCACCAGTTCCGGCGGGTCCTGGCCATCGGCGTCGAGGATCATCGCCGCGCCTTCGCGAACCTGGTCCAGGCCGGCGGTCAGCGCGGCCTCCTTGCCGAAGTTGCGCGACAGCTTCAGGGCCGATACCCGCGGGTCAGTCTGGGCCAGCGACGTGATCAACGACCAGGTCGTGTCACTGCTGCCATCATCCACGTACAGGATGTGCCCATCGATTCCGACCAGGCCATCCAGTACCGCGCACAGCCGCGGATGCAGCTGGGGCAGTGCCAGTTCCTCGTTGTGCGCGGCGATGACGAAAGTAAGGCGTTCGCGAGTCATCGCGCGATTGTACGTGGTTGACGGGCGCGCAGCCCGTCAGTCAACGGTTCCAGGCACCTGCTTGCCGTACGAATACCGAGGTACCACCAGCACCGCTCGTGCCCCTCAGTCTTCCGCCAGATACCCCGCTCCACCCAGCTGCCTTGCCTGGCGCTGGATCCACGACGCACGCCGCTGCACGTAGGGGCCTGGCTTGGCCGCGTTGTAGCGGCGCGGCGCCGGCAGCACGGCCGCCAGACGTGCACTCTCCGCAGGGCTCAGCCGCGCGGCGTCCTTGCCCCAGAATGTCTGCGCCGCCGCCTGTGCGCCATACACGCCGTCGCCGAACTCGGCGATGTTGGCGTACATCTCCAGGATCCGCTGCTTCGGCCAGAAGGCTTCGATCAGCACCGTGTACCAGACCTCCAGGCCCTTGCGGATCCAGCTGCGGCCCTGCCACAGGAACAGGTTCTTGGCCACCTGCTGGCTGATCGTGCTGGCCCCGCGCAGGCGTCCGCCCCGCGCGTTGTGGTCGCGCGCCTTTTCAATGGCCTGCAGGTCGAATCCGCTATGGTCAGGGAAGCGCTGGTCCTCGGCGGCCACCAGCGAGATGGGCAGGCTCGGCGCCATCTGGTCAAGGTCCCGCCACTGGTAGTGCAGCCGGTAGGACCAGTCACCTTCACCCAGTGCCTCGCCGAAACGCCAGACCATCACCGTGGACAGCGGCGGATCGATGAAACGCAGCACCAGCACCTGCAGGCAGCTGAAAGCCACGAACAGCACCGGCAGCCACAGCAGCCGCTTCCAGCGCCAGCGCCTGCGCGGCGCCGTGTCGGCGGCGGCCACTACCTTGTCCTGCTCTCCCCCTGCCCCCATTACTGGTGCATCCTTCTTATGCCTGGTTGTCGGCGCATTATCCGGCAACCATCCCTGTTTCCGCGCGATGTGAGCCGATGACCGCCCAATCCGATTCCCTTATCCGTTTCCTGCTCCCCGACGCCGGTGTCCGTGGCGTCCACGTGCGCCTGCAGACCACCTGGCAGGACATCCAGTCCCACGGCGAGTATCCGGACAGTGCAACCGAGCTGCTCGGCGAGGCCTGCGTGGCGTCGGCGTTGTTCACCGGCCACACCAAGGTGGACGGCCGCCTGTCGATCCAGCTGCGCAGCAATACCGCCCTGCGCACCCTGTTCGCCGAATGCACCGCCGCCGGCACCCTGCGCGGCATCGTCCAGCTGGCTGAAGGCGGCGACGCCCCCCGCGACCTGACCGACCTGGGCCAGGATGCCCTGCTGGCCATCACCATCGAGAATCCCGGCCTGGATCCGCGTGAACCGCAGCGCTACCAGAGCCTGGTCGCACTGACCGCACCGGAACTGGATGAAGCGTTCGAGGACTACTTCCGCCAGTCCGAGCAGTTGCCGACGCGGCTGCTGCTGGCCGCCGGCCGCGACGGCGCTGCCGGCCTGCTGCTGCAGAAGCTGCCTGGCGACGAGGGCGACGACGACGGTTGGGCCCGCGCCAGCGCACTGTTCGACACCCTGGGCAAGGCCGAGCTGCTGGCCACCCCTGCCGAGGAACTGCTGCACCGCCTGTTCCACGAGGAGAAGGCAGAGCTGGTGGGTGACAAGGCCCTGTCCTTCGCCTGCTCCTGCTCGCGTGAACGGGTCGCCTCGATGCTGTTCTCGCTGGGCGAGGAAGAGGCCCGTGCCGCTGCCGAAGACACCGGCGCGGTGGACGTACGTTGCGAATTCTGCGGACAGGAGTATCACTTTCCGTTGACGGAGTTCGGCATACTGTTCCACGGTGCCCAGGGGGCTGTACCGGCACCTGAACGTCTTCAGTAAAAACGAATGAGTCTTGTATCTGGGGAGGAACAAGGCTTGTTAAGAATTCATAAACACCCTAGGATCGAGTTCCCGCCCCAGCGGGAACTTTCACTGTCCGTCCCTGTCTGAACTGGTCCGATGCGTACCTTCCTGCGTCTACCGCTGGCCCTGCTGATCGCCCTTGGCGCGATCACGGGCGTGCATGCGCAGAGCAAGGACACCCGCACCGTGATTCCGGTCTGGAACAAGGGCAGTGGCAAGGTCGAGGCCCTGCTGTATCTGGAACCGACCGGTGAACAGGCCGTCGGCGCACGCTGGCATTTCGGCCGCAATTCGCTCGATGCTGCGTTCGGCCTTTCCTCGGGCGACTCGCTGGGCCTGCTGTGCAACAGCAGCAGCGGCTCCAGCATCAGCGRCTTGGCCAGCCATTGCATGCTGGCCAGCCTGGGCGACGAGGACGACGCCATCGGCTCCAACCGGCGCCTGACCGGCACCGCCGCGCTCAACCGTGGCACCGGCCGCCTGGGAATCACTGCCGGCACTGGCCGCGAGACCCTGCCCGCCTGGCTGGCGACGCCCAGCAAGACTCCCTCGCTGCGCGCCGAACAGAATGACCTGACGGTGTTCGCACAGAAGAACATCGGTCGCGAAGGCTTTGTCTCCATCGCCGGCACGTATGCCAAGGCACGCCTGGTACCCCTGGCTGACGCCTCGCCGGCCATCGTCGACCGCTGGGACAGCAAGAGCCTGAGCCTGGGCGCCGGCTACGGCAATTTCAGTGGCAGCATCATCGGTCGCGTGGTTGACGTTCCCGGCAAGCCCGGCAAATGGGAAGGCCTGGGCATCGGCCTGACCTGGCGCACCCCGTGGTCCGGCCAGCTCACCGTCGGCGCGGAGAACGTCATCAGCCGCGGCAAGAACCCGTTCTCCCCGCGCAACGAAAGCAACGATGACGGCACCGTGCCGTACGTGCGCTACGAGCAGGATCTGTAGCCGCTCATCGACTGGTAACAAGCAGTGTTCAACATCGGGCGCCCTGGGGCGCCCGAATTGTTTCTGGACGCATCTGTCAAGTGCGAAAAGCACTCATCCGTTACAAACGGATACATCACGACATGCATCAACTGAAACTTTTTTGTGCTTCAAGGGCAGGCAGGCGCGGTTGCGCCTCTTCGCACATCCCGATAACTCGTTGAAATAAAAGAAATCAAGGCGCATTCATGTGTAACCACAGTGTGAATTAACACAGCTTTAATTTTTGGCGAAGGGCCGTTACTATCGATTCAGCCTCGCGATTTTGGAGCCTTCTTTTTTGGCCCCGCCGCGCAGGCACTACCCCAGCCAAGATTTCTTGGAGAGAGAGAGCCAATGAATTTCCAGTCCAACAAGCTGCGTGACGCTGTCGTCGTCGCGCTGATCGCCGGTGCGGCGACGTCCGTAACAGCCYAGGCGCAGGAAGCGACCAACCTGGATCGCATTTCGGTAACCGGTTCGCGCATCAAGAGCACCGATATCGAAACCTCGCAGCCGGTCCTGAGCCTGACCCGCGCCGACATCGAGAAGCAGGGCGTGACCTCGGTCGCCGACATCCTGCAGCGCGTTGCCGCCAACGGTGCCGCACTGAACCGTACCTTCAACAATGGCGGCGACGGTACGTCCGGCATCAGCCTGCGCAACCTCGGTGCCGAACGCACCCTGGTGCTGGTCAACGGCCGTCGCTGGACCACCGGCCTGGATGGCAGCGTCGACCTCAACACCATCCCGGTTGCGATGATCGAGCGGATCGACGTCCTGAAGGACGGCGCTTCGACCATCTACGGTTCGGATGCCATCGCCGGCGTGGTGAACATCATCACCAAGCAGAACTTCGACGGCGCCGAAGCGAACTTCTACAAGGGCCAGTACAGCCAGGGCGACGGCGAGCGCGAAGCGGCCGACTTCACCATCGGCACCACCACCGACCGCGCGTCGCTGGTGCTCGGCGTGTCCTACGTGAAGGAAGGCACCGTGATGGCTGGTGATCGCAAGATCTCAGCCGGTGGCCCGCCGTTCTTCGGCGGCCAGAGCAGCACCGGTATCCCGGGCTCCTACATCCGCGATGACGAGCGCTATGTACTCATCAACGGCGTGCAGACCCCGTTCGACAGCGACGTGCATGGTTACAACACCTCGCCGGACAACTACCTGCTGACCCCGCAGGAACGCACCTCGCTGTTCGCCACCGGTTCCTACAACGTCACCGACAACATCACCTTCCGTACCGAGGCGATGTACAACGAGCGCAAGTCCGAGCAGCTGCTCGCGGCGATGCCGGTGACCGGCCGTCGCCTGAGCGCCAGCAGCATGTACAACCCGTTCGGCGAGGACCTGACCGGCGTGAATCGCCGCTTCAATGAAACCGGCGGCCGTTCGTTCAACCAGAACGTCAAGAACTGGCACTTCTACGGTGGTTTCGAGGGCTTCTTCGAATTCGCCGACCGCAACTTCGACTGGGACGTCGGCTACCGTTACGACAAGACCGACCAGAACGACCTGACCTACGGCCTGTTCAACGTCCAGCGCTTGAACGAAGCCTATGGCCCGTCGGCAATGCAGGGTGGCCAGGCCGTCTGTCTGACCGCAGCCGGCGCTGTCATTCCGGGCTGTGTGCCGATGAATCCGCTGGGCGGGCTGGGCTCGATCTCGCAGGAAGCACTGGACTACGCCTCCTTCACCGCGCATGACTCGGCCAGCCTGGTTTCCAAGAGCTACTACGCCAACATCTCCGGTGAAATCGTGCAGTTGCCGGCAGGTGCGCTGGGCTTCGCAGCAGGTTATGAAGGCCGTAAGGAAAGTGGCCAGTTCGATCCGGACGCGTTCATTGCCGCTGGCCTGAGCACCGGCAACGGCGCGGCACCGACCAAGGGCGCCTACGACCTGGACGAGTTCTTCCTGGAATTGTCGATCCCGGTGCTGGCTGACCTGCCGGGTGCCAAGCTGCTCGACTTCAGCGTGGCTTCGCGCTACTCGAAGTACAGCAACTTCGGCAACACCACCAACAACAAGTTCGGTTTCCGCTGGAAGCCGATCGATGACCTGATGGTGCGTGGTAACTACTCCGAAGGCTTCCGTGCGCCGAGCATCAACAACCTGTATCGCGGCGACGCCGATTCGTTCGAAACCTATGCCGATCCGTGCTCGGCCTCCAGCGGTCGTCGCACCGGTGCGGTGGCTGCGCAGTGCGCTGCTGAAGGCGTACCGGCGAACTTCCAGCAGCCGGGTGCCGGCAGCGGCGCCAACAAGCAGACGCCGGAAGCGTTCACCTGGAAGTCCAACCCTGATCTGAAGCCGGAAACCTCGACCAGCAAGACGCTGGGCCTGGTGTGGAGCCCGAGCTTCGTTACCGGCCTGAACGTAACCGTGGACTGGTGGCAGATCGAGGTCGAAGACGCCATCACCCGTCCGGCGATCGGCGACATCATGGATCGCTGCTACGGTGGTTCACCGCAGGAACAGGCAGCCTACTGCGGCCTGATCACCCGCGACCCGACCTACGGCACCGCGACCCAGCGCTATACCATCACCAACGTCGACATGCCGCTGCAGAACCTGTCCTCGTACAAGGTGGAAGGCTGGGATGTGGGCGTCCTGTACAAGCTGCCGGAAACCTCGTTCGGCCAGTTCACCGTCAGCTGGGACAGCACCTATCTGTCCAAGTGGGACACCAAGTCCACCGAAGATGCTCCGGTCGACGGCCGTGCCGGTCGCTACCTCGACCAGGATCCGTACTGGCGCATCCGTTCCAACCTGTACGTCGACTGGTCCTACGGTGATTTCGGCGTGAACTACGGTCTGCGCTACAAGTCGGGCATGACCGAAGAATGTCCGTTCGATCCGGTGCGCGACTCCGACCTGGTGGGCTACTGCTCCGACGGCCAGAACGGCAAGAACCACATGGCATCGACCACCTACCACGACATCCAGGTGCGCTACAACACCCCGTGGAAGGGCACGATCATGCTGGGTCTGAACAACGCATGGGACAAGCAGCCGCCGGTCTCGTACTCGACCTCGTACAACATGTTCGACCCGCAGTACGACCTGCCGG
>NZ_JBFRFE010000161.1:0-7443 GCF_052114665.1 Stenotrophomonas sp. 2YAF22
GGTCCGGTTGCGGGGGCGTGAGCGCCATGGATGGCGCGAYCGAGCTTACAKGGACGTACTTGCAGCGTCCCCCGCAACCGGACCCACCCCGCCATCCCACGGAATGCCCGCTGTTGCTGTTGCTGTTGCTGTTGCCGTCAATTCGGCGGGTGCAGGGCGCAGCCCTGCCGACAACCCCTTACCGCACTGGCACGTCGTAGGCGGTACCGAGGTCCGGCTCGGGCTGCAGCGTGTAGTGCCACCACTCCTGCGCATAGTTGGCGAAACCACGCCGTGCCATCGCCTGTACCAACTGCTGGCGGTTGGCCTTCTGCGCGTCAGTCAGGCCGGGCGTCTGCGTATGCGCGCGCGGGCCGAAGAAATCGAAGTCGGTGCCCATGTCCATCGGCGTACAGCGCCCGCTGCGGCAATCCAGCAGGCCCAGATCCACGGTGGCACCACGGCTGTGGCCGGAGCGCTCGGCGATGTAGCCGTCGCTCAGCAGCTGCGGCTTGTCCAGATCCGGATACTGCATCGCCTTGCGCGACTGTTCCTGCGGATCACGTACCCAGGCCATGAACGCCTGCACCGCGCGCACCGGGCGATAGCAATCGTAGAGACGCAAGCCAAAACCCTGCGCGCGCAGGTCAGCTTCCACAGCGGCCAACGCCTTTGCCACCGGCGCCAGCAGATAACACGCGGGCGCTTCATAGCCGGGCACGCGCGCAGCAGTGAAATTGTTGGCACCGGCGTAGCGGATGTCCATCTCGATGCGCGGCGACAACGTGCGGATCTCCACCAGTCCCGCCGCAGTGACGTCGGTGGCGGGCGAGATGCGCGGCGGCTCAGCGGCGTGGGCCGCCGCTGCCAGGGCAATCGCCAGTACGAGTGAAATGCAGGTCCTGGAAGTCATAGCTGAAGTCGATCTCCGGATCGATGGCGCGCAGTTCCAGCGTCGGCGTGTCTGCGCCGGGATTCAGCCACGCCTGCGCCGAGGGTTCCAGCGTATCCCACTGCAACAGCCAGCGACCCTGCAGCTGCTGCACCGTTGCCTGCAGCGTGGGCGATTTGTCGACGCTGAAGCGCAGGCCATTGCTGGTGGGGCATAGCGAGGCGGGGCCAAGCCAGGGATCGCGGTAACGCCCCTGCCATTGCACCAGATCAGTGGCTGCAGCCGGTCGGGCAGCCCGGGTAGAGGGTGCACGACTTCCCGTGGCGGCACGCGCGGCCTGATCGGCCTTCAGCTCGGCCAGGTAGTACCCCACAGGTTGCGCGTCATCCGGCGCGGTGAACTGTTTCAGCGTCGACTGCATCAACGCGGTGCGGGCTTCTTCGGCCTCGCCGTTGATCAGCATCACCACGCCGACCTTGCGATCCGGCAGCAGCGCCAGCGAGGAATACATGCCCGACAGCGTACCGGTGTGCGCGACCTTCCAGTGCCCATCCATGTCCGACACCCGCCAGCCCAACCCATAGCCATAGAAGTGGGCGTTGTCCCACTTGCGTTGGCGTTCGCCCAACGGCATCGGCATGTGCAGCGTCCACAGCATGCGGCGTTGCTCGGCGCTCAGCCACGCCGGTGCCAGCGCCGGGTCCAGCAGCACCTGCATCCAGCGCGTCATGTCGCGCAGCGAACAGCGGATGCCACCGGCCGCCATCGACGTCAGATCGGGGCTGAGCGTTCCATCGGCACCGGCCACCACATTGCGGCCATCGCGACGCATATGCGGTTGGGCGACATTGCCGACCTGCTTCACCGACCATGCGCCCACCTGGCAACGGGTCATCCCCAGCGGTTCAAACACCCGCTCGCGCATCAGCTGGTCATACGGCTTGCCACCGGCGGCCGCAGCCACCTCACCGGCAACGACGTACATCAGGTTGTCGTAGGCGTAGCCGCTGCGGAAACTGGTGACCGGCTTCAGGTGTGCCAGCCCGGCGATGACATCGCTGCGGGTGAAGGCATTGGGCTCGGGCCACAGCATCAGGTCACCGGCACCCAGGCCGAGGCCACTGTTGTGAATCAGCAGATCGCGCACCTGCAGGTGTTCGCCCACCCACGGGTCATGCATGCCGAACGCCGGCAGGTGGCGGCGTACCGGGTCGTCCCAGCGCAGCTTGCCCTGCTCCACCAGCGTGGCCAACAGCGCGGCGGTCATCGCCTTGCTGTTGGAGGCGATCTTGAACAGCGTGTCTTCGTCGATGCGGCCGCCATCACCGCGCGCGCCTTCGGCGTGGCGATAGACCACCTGGCCATCCTCGACCACCCCCATCGCCAGCCCCGGCAGGTGCTCGTGCTGGTCCACGAAGGCGATGTCGGCGTCCAGGCGTGCGGTGTCCACCGCCCCTGCTGGGGCAGCGGGGCTGGCCAGTGCTACAGCCAGTAGCAACAGACGATGCAAGTCAGTCTCCGTCAGGCAGCGCGCAGGCAGGCACGGCGTTCATCACGCCACGCCGCCCCGCAGGGCGGCGCGCAGATGCATCCTCAATAATTCCAGGTCACCGTCAACTGCGCATAGCGCGGCGACTGGAACCCCGTGCCATAACCATACATCGGGTTCGGCGTGCCGATGCTGTCCTGCGGTTCGTAGTCCTGGTCCACGGTGACCACGCGCTGCTGGTTGAGCACGTTGTACACCGCCAGCTTCAGGCGCAGGTCGGTGGGGATCGGCACCTTGTAGGAAACGCTGACGTCCAGATCGTAGGTCCACGGGGTACGTCCATCGCCACCGCGCGGCGAATGCACGAACACGCGTTCGGAGGGTACCGTCGACTGGCAGTTGGACACACACACGTAATAGCTGTGGAAGTCGGTGTCGTCGAAGGGATTACCCGCACCGAAGCGGGTGATCGGACTGCCCGACTGCACGCCCAGGGTGGCGGCCACGCTGAGGTTCTCGGTCAACGCGTAGCTGCCGCGGAACTTGAACTGATGGCGGCGGTCATTGGCCAGATAGCCATAACCGCGGTAGTTCACCCATGGGTTGTCGAAATTCTCGGTGCGGCCAGCGTCGGCGAAGTCGGTATCGGAGTTGACCGGGCCTTCGGCATTGCCCCTGCCGTAAGCCAGCGTATAGGAGGCATTGAAGCCCCACTTGCCATCCCACGCGCGATCGACCTGCAGTTCCAGCGCCTTGTAGTCACGCTTGGGCTTCACCCAGCCGCGTTGGCCCACGTAATTGCCGTCGTCGTCATACAGCGCCCAGCCTTCCTTGGAGGTGTCGATGTCGATCCAGCCATCGTTGCTGCCATCGCAATTGGTGTCCCCCCAGACTGTGTTCGTGCGCCCGGGGTTTCCCATGATCCAGACGCCGTCGATCGCACCACACTGGCCGGTGGCGGTGATGTTCATGTCATCGATGGCGTTGYTCAGGCGCCGGTAGGTGACGCTTGCGGCAACCGACCACGATTCACTCAGCATGTGCTGGAAGCCTAGAATCGCCTCATCCTGGTAGACCGGATCCATGTCCCGGTTCACTTCGGCGCGCAGGTCCGGGACGCTGCCATCGCCTTGCGAATTGTCGACCGGACCGATCTGGCCGCCCAGGTTCGGCACGTTGTTGGCGGCGCCGGTGTAGCCCAGGAACTCATACCAGGTGCGCTCATCGAGGAAGCCACCGGCCTGCTTGATGTTGATGACGTTGGCCACCGGCAGGTAGTAACGACCCAGGTTGCCGAACACCTTGGTGGTGCCATCACCACGAACGTCCCAGGCGAAGCCCAGGCGCGGCGCGATCATGTTGTCGATCTTGATGTAGCTGTCGCCGTCGCCGCCCTTGTTGTCGAACCCTTCCACGCGCGCGCCGATGTTGAGCAGGAAGTTCGGGGTGACCTGCCAGTTGTCTTCCAGGTAGTAGGCTGAGTTGATGGTCTCGAACGACCCGGCCACTTCGTAGCGGCGGGTACGCGCGACCAGGCCGCTGGCGGGCACGGTGCCGCCGTTGAGTGAACTGCCCGGCGTGCGGTAGTAGATGTCGTAGCGCAGGCCACCGGGACCGGGATAGGCGCGCTCGTAGTCGGAGGTGTTTTCTTCGCGGTCCAGGCCAAAGCGCAGCAGATGGTTGCCGATGGACCATTCAAAGTCGGCGCGCGCGGCCTTGCGCGTATCCAGCGCCGACTCCAGCTGCGAGCTGCTGGTGCAGCTGCGGTCACCCTGCAGGTTGGAAGGCACGCCCTGGCTGGCAGTGCGGTTGTCGAACACGCGGTTGCAGTTCTCGTCCATCAACGAGCTCTGCGTGCGGTTGCGCTTGTTCTCGCCATACATCAGCTTCATGGTCAGATCGTTGTTGACCTGCCAGCTGTAGGTGCCCGACCAGTTCCTGCCGCCCACCGTGTTGTAGATCTGGTTGTTGCGCTCGGCTGCGACAGTGCCGGTGTCATGGTCGTAGCGATAGACGTCGGTGACGGTATCGCTCTTGTCGGAGAATCCGAACAGCGACAGCATCTGGTTGTCGGTGATCTGCCAATCCAGCTTGCCGCCCCAGAACGGATCATCGGCGGTACCCCGGTTGAACACGGTACCGGCATCATTGGTCGAATTGGGCGTGTAGTCGCGCGCTTCGTACATGCCGAAGAAGAACAGCCGGTCCTGCACCAGCGCACCGGAGGCGAACACATTCAGCGCACTGCGCGAGTAGTCGTCACGGCTGGCGGTGATGTAACGGCTGCCGTCGCCGTCATAGCGGTCGCGCGCCTGCGACTGCCAGGCACGCGGCTCGAACACCAGTTCGGCACCGGCCTTGAAGTCGTTGCTGCCCGAGCGGGTGACGGCGTTGATGACGCCGCCAGTGCTGCGACCGAACTCCACCGAGTAGCCGCCGGTCTTCACCTGGAACTCCTGGTAGAACGAGAACGGCACCGACGAGAACCCGACCCGGTTGTAGAAATCGGTGACGTTCAGGCCGTTGATGTAGACGGTGTTCTCCGCCACCGACGAACCACCGAAGGAGATGCCCTGTCCACCCAGCGAGCCCTTGCCCTTCACCGCGCCAGGCGCCAGCAGCGCCACCGCGGTGATGTCACGGTCCACCGGCAGCCGCGACAGTTCCTCGCGGGTGATGTTCGTGGCCGACTCGGTAGACTTCACGTCCACCATCGACACCACCTGCGGCGCGCGTACTTCAACGGTGCCCAACGTGCTGACCGCGCCCAGCGGCACATTCACCGTGGTTGCACTGCCCAGGCTGACGGTGACCTGGCCGACGCGGCTGGCAGCACCACCCGGCAGGCTGACCTCCATGTCATAGGTGCCGACTGGCAACAGCGGAATGCGGTAGCTGCCCTTGCTGTCGGCCTGCACCGAACGCACAAAGCCAGTGGCGGGGTTGCGCACGGTAACGGTGGCACCGGCAGGCACCTGTCCGGCATCGCTGGTCAGGCGGCCGACCACGGCTCCGTCCTGTGCGAATGCGCTGGGCGCCAGCGTGGCCATGCACGCGCCGAGGGCGACGCACAAGGCCGCCCGCTTGATGTTGTAAGCCTTCATCCCCTGCTCTCTCCTGCAAGAATTGAATGGTGGTGGGGTGGTGTGTCGCGCTAGCGTTGCCCGGCTGGCAGTACCCGCCACTGGAAGTCGTAGCTCCATTGGTCGAAGTACAGGTTGCCGCCTGACCACTCGGCCTCGCCGCGCTGCGAGTCGACCGTTTCCGAGCGGTAGTGCTGTTTGGCCGGCACGAACGCCTGGCCGAAATCGTCGTTGAAGGCGATGCGGTAGCCATCGAGGCCACCGAGGTAGAAGTCACGCAGCGCGGGCGTGTCGCTGGCCAGCGCGCCGGTGGTCACATCCATCGGCAGCCAGCCATAGGGCGCCAGGTAGACCTGGCCCCAGTCGTGCAGGTTGTTGTAGCCGCTGCCATCGTCGGAGAACACCATGCCCGACTGCCAGCGCGCGGGAATGCCGTTCATGCGCAGCAGGGCGATCAACAGCAGTGTCTGCTGCCCGCAATCGGCATGACCGGCGCGCAACGCGTAGTCGCTGATGTTGTTGAGGGTCGAGTACTCACGCGCACCGGCCCATGGAATGCGGTCGACGGCGGCGAACAGCTTGCGTACCACTTCATACGGGCGTGTCTCGCCCTGCAGCATCTGGTCGGAGAACAGCTTCAGCGCCGGGGTGAAGCGTACGTGCGGCAGCTGCTCGGCCAGATAGGGCTTCAATGCTGGATCATCCGGCGTGGCCTGCACCTTCGTTGCATCGATTGCCGTGTGGCGCGCGAAGATCGTCACCGCATAGCGGATTTCAAAGTGCGTCGGCTGCCCGGCCACCGCCTTGGCTTCCAGGTAGGCGGTGCGCTGCTGGGTGCTGGCTGGGGCGACTCGAGCCTTGCCTGGTGCACTGCCGATCCACTGCACGCGCTCCTGCTGGCCGGGAATCTCGCGCGGGTACGGAATCCAGGCACGTACGGTTTCGCCGGCCGGCACGGTGTCGGCCTTGACCGTCAACGATTGGGTGAATTCGATGCGCTGCGGCAGCACGGATGCCGTGCCGCTTTGTTCGGCGGCAGCAACCACCCGCGCGTGATGCGCGTTGAGCACCTCGTTGGGGCCCGGCGCCGGCATAGGCGCATCCGCGCGGCGGCGTGCGCGTGCTTCATCGCTGAGCAGGAACAGGTTCGATGGTGCGCGTTTGAAGTACCAGCGCGTGCCATCGATGTCGAGATGCTCGATCAGGCCGAGCTGGTCCCAGCGCGCGAATTCCTCGTCGGTCAGGTCGGGAATCCAGCGGCGTACCGCTGCTTTGGCAGCGGCGTGGTCAAGGGAGAAATCCAGTTTGATGCGGCGCATGCGCTCGCGCTGGAACGCGCTTTCGGCAGCATCGCCTGCGGTCGCCAGCAACGCAACGACATCGCTGAAACGACCGCTGTCGACCAGATCGATCAGCTGCGTTTCCCGTCCGCGATCAGTGGCGCTGGGCGGATCCGCGGCCGGTGCCGCCGACGCCCACAGCAGCAGCGCGGCACACAGGCCGGCAGCGGCAGGCAGAGACGGTTTGCGAACGGCAGGATCCACAGCGACACTTCCCAAGCGCGGGTGGTAACGGCTGTGTAACACGGGCCGGGAGACCGGTCAATAATTTATTCTTGCTTTCGGGGCCGAAAGGAATAAATATTCCAACAGGCATTCGAGGAGGGTGTGCAGCGCATGATCCTGGCTTCCCGCGAACCGCGTCGGCACTGGCCGCACCGGTTGACCTTGGCACTGGCCCTGGGCCTGCTGGGTGCACCCGCATTCACCCAGGCGGCCACGCCTGTACCCGACCCCGGCGCCCCGCTGCCTTACGTGATCGGCCTGCACGAGGCCTACCTCACCGCGGACTACTGGGCGGCACGGCTGGACAATGCCGACGCACCTATCCTGGACCGCGCGCAGATCGAGGCGCAGAACGCACGGATGCGCTCGCAGGACAAGCACATCCAGGACATCGCCACCCTGCCTGCGCAGCTCAGYGCGGCACAGGTGCGTGAC
>NZ_JBFRFE010000162.1:0-7425 GCF_052114665.1 Stenotrophomonas sp. 2YAF22
GCTGTCGCACTTTTCCCCTGACTGCCCATGAAGCGCCTGCTGCTGCTTTTGCTGGCGTGCGCCGGCCTGTGGCTGGCTGCATGCTCTTCCTCGATGACGGCCTCGTCCACCTCGCTCAGCGACCGCCTGATCGCGCCCGGTGGCGTTTCGACCCTGCTTGATCAACCGCGTATCGCCGCAGCTGTGGCCGCGCTGCCGAACCGGCATGGCTTTGCCCCGGGCCGTGATGGCGTGCCGATCTTCTGGCGTGCTTTCGATCCGGGCGACTACGGTGCGCGCTACCACTACCTGCCGCAGCAGCACCAGAACGGCCTGCCGCTGGATACCGGGTTGAGCCTGTCCGTACCGCAGCCGTTCCGCGCGCAGGCGCCGCGCGGCACCGTAGTGCTGCTGCACGGCTGGATGATGAACGGTGATTCGATGCTGCCATGGTCGCTGCAGCTGGCCGAGTCGGGCTACCGCGTGATCACCCTGGACCTGCGCAACCATGGCCAGTCCGGCGCCGGTCCCTCCGGCTACGGCACCTACGAGTCGGACGATGTTGTGGATGTCATCGCCGAACTGCGCGCGCGCGGCGAAGTGACCGGCCCGCTGTACCTGTTCGGTGTTTCCTACGGCGCTGCCACCGCATTGTTCACCGCCGACAAGCTGGGCGACCAGGTCGCCGGCGTGGTGGCGATGGAATCGTTCGCCAATGCAGGGGTTGCGATCCGCACCATGATTCCGCATCTGATGGCCCTGCAGCCGGAAGGACTGAAGGCACAGGCCATCGCTTCGTATGCACGCTGGCGCTACGGCAGCCAGGACATCAACCAGGTGGTGGCCGCCGCCAGCCGCCGCATCGACGTGGATCTGGACAAGGTGGATGTTGCCCGCGCGCTGGCCGATACCCGCGCCTGCGTGCTGCTGCTGCACGGGCAGGGCGACCAGCACATTCCGGTCAGCCAAGGCCGCGCGTTGGCGCAGGCCAATCCGCGTGCGCACTACATCGAGATGCGCGGCGAAGATCACATCACCCTGCCGCTGCGGCTGGACCTGCTGGCCGGGGTGGTCGATGACTGGATGGCGCGCGACGAGCACCATCCGAAAGCCGCGTGTCCGGCACCGCAGTTGCCGGCCCAGGCCGAATGGCTGGTGCATGGCGTCGACATACCCGCAAAAACCCCAGCACGCGGCTGAGCTTCAGGGCAGGCGGCGGGCCAGCGAACGTGCAGATGCCGCTACACCCAGCAGCATCGCTGCCACGCACAGGAAGGCAAAGMCCAGGCTGGTGGCATGGGCGAGCGCGCCGATCGCTGCGGGGCCTGCAAGAATGCCGGCATAGCCCAGCGTGGTGACTGCGGTGATCGCAATGCTCTCCGGCATCGCGCGCTGCTGGCCCGCCATCGAGAACAGGGCGGGCACGATGTTGGCGCAGCCCAGGCCCACCAGCACGTAGCCGACCAGCGCCATGGCGAAGGAGGGCACCAGCGTGGCCAGCGCGAAACCGGCCGCAGCGGTGGTGCCGCCAATGACGATGGTACGGGTGCGGCCAAGGCGCTCGACGATGCCATCGCCGAACAGGCGCATCGCCGTCATCGCCAGCGTGAACACGGCAAAACCGGCACCGGCCTGGTCGCGTGGCACGTGGCGTATTTCGGCCAGGAACACCGCGCTCCAGTCCAGCATCGAACCCTCGGCCAGGAACACCACGAAGGCGAGCACGCTGATGAACAGCACCACGCCGTGCGGCAGGGCCAGCATCGGGCCGTCATGCAGAATGCGCTGCGGGCGCCAGTGCGGTGCCGACAACAGGGCCACCAGCAGCATCGCCGCCACGGCAACCAATGACGCCAGCCACAGGGGCGTGCCGAGAACCAGCAGCCCGGTCATGCAGCCGGCGCCGATGAAGCCGCCGATGCTGTAGAACGCGTGGAAGCCGGACATCATCGGCCGCCCTGCATCGCGCTCGACGGCCACCGCTTGCATGTTCATCGTGCAGTCCATCGCCCCCACACCCGCGCCGAACACGAACAGCGTTGCTCCCAGTGCCAGCGGCGTGGGGGCGAGCGTCAGCAGTGGCAGGGCGAGCAGGATCAAGGCCGTGGTCGCAATCATCAAGCGGCGCGAGCCCAGGCGCGCGGTCAACGCACCGGCCAGTGGCATCGCCAGCAGCGAGCCGAGGCCAAGGCACAGCAGCAGCCCGCCCAGGCTGGCGTCGGACAACCCAGCCTTGGCCTTGGCGAAGGGCACCATCGGTGCCCAGGCAGCGGTGGCAAAGCCGGGAATGAAGAACGCAGCGCGGGTCGCGTGCTGCTGGGCGCGGGGAGAAGAGGGCGTCATGCGCGAGGAAGGCTCCAGAAGATCCTCTTCATGAAAACGTTTTCAGAAGCCATCGGCAAGTGCCATGGATGACATCGGGCGACGCATACGAATGCAGTGGTCCGGATGCGTCACCGTTGATTAACGTCGCCAGCGCAAAGTAGCCCGACGGTCGGCATTCCGCCCGGCCGCCGCCGGAGATCAGCGCATGAGCACCACACCGACCATCCTCCTCGTCCATGGGTTCTGGGGCGGGGCCGCACACTGGGGCAAGGTCATCCTGGAGCTGCACCGCAAGGGCCACGACCAGGTGAAGGCGGTCGAACTGCCGCTGACCTCGCTGGTCAACGACGCCGAGCGGACGCGCAGGATGATCCGCCAGATCGATGGCCCGGTCGTACTGGTCGGGCACTCCTACGGAGGCGCGGTGATCACCGAAGCCGGCAACTAACCGAATGTGCAGGCGCTGGTCTACATCGCCGCATTTGCGCCGGACAGTGGTGAGAGCCCCGGTGGCATCACCCAGCAGCACCTGCCCGAAGCAGCACCGAACCTCGCTCCGGACAGCGATGGCTATCTGTGGCTGCGTGCCGACAAGTTCCATGAGAGCTTCTGCCAAGACCTCAGCGCCGACGAAGGCTGGGTGATGGCCGTGACCCAGAAGGCGCCGCTGGCCAGCACCTTCGGTGATGCGATCAGCGATCCGGCGTGGAAGCACAAGCCGAGCTGGTACCAGCTTTCCAGCCAGGACCGGATGATCGCGCCACAGAACCAGAAGGCCATGGCCGAACGCATGCAGCCAAAGCGCCTGCTGCAGCTGGAGGCAAGCCATGCCTCGCTGGCCTCGCATCCGGCCGAAGTGGCAGCGCTGATCCTGGAGGCCGTGGCTGCCGTCGACGGCTGACTATCGCCAGGCAGCAGTCCCTGGTCAGGCACTGGCGCCACCCCACGACAGCGGGGGCGCAGGAGAGTAAACTCCTGCGCCGGCCGCCCTTGGCCGCATTCCCCCCTTCCCCTCGAGCCGCCGCCAGAGGATCCCACCCCTTCGTGGAGGTCCCGTCGTGTCGTCTGTGCCTGTTCGTTTTTCCGTGCTGTCCCTGCGTCGCCGCCCATTGGCGAGGGCCCTTGCCAATGGTCTTCTGCTGACCACAGTGGCCACTGCCGGCGCCGCCTCGGCGCAATCGGCGCCGGCTGAAGAAGAGGGCAAGACGCCCTCGCAGACGCTGCAGACCGTACAGGTCACCGCCAACCAGCTGGGCACCATCACCGAAGGCAGCGGTGCCTACACGCCGGGCACCATCGCGACCGCCACCCGCCTGGTACTGACCCCGCGGCAGACCCCGCAGACCATCAGCGTGATCACCCGCGCGCAGATGGACGACTTCGGTCTGGATGGCATCGATGACGTGATGCGGGTGACCCCGGGCATCAGCATCGTCACGTACGACAGTGAGCGCACCGAGTACTACGCACGTGGTTTTGCCGTGCAGAACTTCCAGTACGACGGCATTCCGATGTCACGCGACTCGGCGTACTCGGCCGGCAATACGCTCAGCGATACCGCGATCTACGACCGCATCGAAGTGCTCAAGGGCGCCACCGGCCTGCTGACCGGCATGGGCGACCCCGGCGCGACCATCAACCTGGTGCGCAAGAAGCCGGGCAAGGAATTTGCTGGCAGTGCGACGCTGGGCGTCGGCCGCTGGGACGACTACCGTGCCGAAGTCGATGTCGGCGGCCCGCTGACTGCCGATGGCCGCGTTCGTGGGCGCGCAGTAGGTGCCTGGCAGGACAAGCATTCCAATCTGGATTTCTACCAGCGCACCAGCAAGGTCGGCTATGCCGTGCTGGAAGCCGATCTGGGCGAACGCACGCTGCTGACAGTCGGTGGCGACGTGCTGGAGAGCGATCCCAAGGGCTCGACCTGGGGCGGTATTCCGCTGCTGGACAGCCAGGGCAATTTCAACGACATGCCGCGCTCGTTCAACAACGGCACCCACTGGAGCGGTTGGCGCCAATACGTGCGCACCGGCTTTGCCACGCTGGAACATACCTTCGACAACGACTGGGTAGCCAAGCTGCAGCTCAACCATCAGGTCAACGGCTACGATGCGGCACTGGCCGGTGCGGCCGGTGGCAATCCCGATCCGGTCACCGGCGAAGGCGTCTCGTTGTGGCTGGGCAAGTACGTCGGCAAGACGGTCAGCAACGCGGCCGACTTCTATCTGAGCGGCAATTTCGGCCTGTTCGGTCGCCAGCATGAACTGGTGGTCGGCGGCAGTGCCTCGCGCAAGCGCTGGACCAACACCGGCTATTCGCCGCAGCCCGGGTACCCGACCGCCGTTGCCGACTACAACAGCTGGAAGGGCGACATCCCGGAGCCGGAATGGCAGCGCGGTTATGGCAACAATGAGGTGACCCGCGAGAACGGCCTGTACGTGGTCGGTCGCTTCGACGTGGCCGACCCGTTGAAGGTGATCGTCGGCAGCCGCCTGGCCAGCTACCGTTCGCCGCAGACGCGCGAGACCGGCGTGTTCGTGCCTTATGCCGGCGTGGTCTACGACCTTGGCCAGCACTATTCGGTCTACGCCAGCTACAGCACCATCTTCAAGCCGCACAGCGAACGCGACGAACAGGGCAAGGCACTGGATCCGCTGGAAGGCCGCAGCTATGAAATGGGCCTGAAGGCGGAGTTCCTCGACGGCCGCTTCAATGCCAGCGCGGCACTGTTCCAGCTCGACCAGGACAATTTCGCCCAGCCTACAGGCGGCAAAACGCCCAACGGAGAAGACGCCTATCGCGCACTGATGGGCGTACGCACCAAGGGCTACGAACTGGAGATGTCCGGGCAGTTGGCCGAGGGCTGGCAGGTGCAGGGTGGCTTTGCGCACAAGATCGCCCGCCAGGCCGGCAGCAAGGTGACCACGCTGGAGCCGGAAAACCAGTTCAGCCTGCACACCAGCTACCGCCTGCGCGGCGACTGGCAGGGCCTGACCGTCGGTGGCGGTGCGCGCTGGCAGGACTCCACGTTCGGCGACATCACCAACCCGGCCAGTGGCACGTCGGYGGTTCATCGCACCCAGCCGTACTGGCTGCTGGATGCCATGGCCCGGTACCAGTTCAACGATCGCCTGTCGGCCACGGTCAACGTCAACAACCTGCTGGACAAGCGCTATTACACGATCTTCAGCTGGTACAGCACCTACACCTGGGGCGAGCCGCGCAACGTGCGGCTGGCAGTGACGTACAAGTTCTGATCGCGTTGCAACAGGACATGCCCGCGATGCCAKMTGGCATCGCGGGCATGCTGGTTACAGCTTCAGGTCGAACACCAGCACTTCGGCGTCGTTGCCGTTTTCCAGGGTCAGTTGTGCCTCGTCGCTGACCTGCAGTGCGTCACCCGCTTCCAGGGTGATGCCGTTGACCTGCAGCTGGCCACGCGCCACCTGCACATACGCGCCGCGGCCGGCAGCCAGGGCGTGGTGCAGCTTCTGCTCGCCATCGAGGATGGTGGCGAAGATGCGCGCATCCTGATGGATGTGCAGCGAACCATCGGCGCCATCCGGCGAGGCGATCAGGCGCAGCTGGCCGCGCTTGCTCTCCGGCGTGAAGTGGGTCTCCTCATACGACGGCGTGATGTTCTCGGCCTCCGGGAAGATCCAGATCTGCAGGAAATGCACCGGATCGCTGGCCGAATGATTGAACTCGCTGTGGCTGACGCCGCTGCCTGCGCTCATGCGCTGCACGTCGCCGTAGCGCAGCACCGAACCGGTGCCCATCGAGTCCTTGTGTTCCAGCGCGCCGCCCAGCACGTAGGAGACGATCTCCATGTTGCTGTGGCTGTGGGTGCCGAAACCCTGGCCGCCGATCACCTTGTCTTCGTTGATGACCCGCAGCGGGCCGAAGCTCACATAGCGGGGGTCGTAGTAGCTGGCGAACGAGAAGGTATGGCGCGAGGACAGCCAGCCATGCTCGGCCAGGCCACGGGTAGCGCTCTTGCGGATCTGCAGCATGATGGAATCTCCTTGTTCGATGGTTTCGATGGGGCGGGGTGGGCGGGTAGCCGCTGTGTTTCCCCGTTGAAGAGAAGTATCCGCTTGCACCTTGGGTTTGAAAAACGGATAGTTTTGACAGCCATCATCGAAAATTTCGAATGCTCAAGCTCAGCCTCGATGCCCTGCAGATCCTGGACGCGATCGACCGCCGAGGCTCCTTTGCCGGCGCCGGCAAGGCCCTGCACAAGGTGCCTTCGACCATTTCCTACACCGTGGCCAAGCTGGAAGAGGATCTGGGGGTGCAGCTGTTCGACCGGATCGGCCCGCGGGCGGAGCCGACCGAGGCCGGGCGCGCGCTGCTGGAGGAGGGCAGGCACCTGCTGCGTGCGGCCCGGGAGCTTGAGCTGCGGGTGCGGCGGGTGGCCTCGGGCTGGGAGGCGGAATTGACCCTGGCGGTGGATTCGGTGTTCCCGACCTGGCTGTTGGGGCCGGATATCGCCGCGTTCCGCGAGGTGGCGGCGCCCACCCGGCTGCGCCTGTTTGGCGAAGCACTGTCCGGTACCTGGGAAGCGCTGCTGGACCGGCGCGCCGACCTGTTGGTCGCGGCTCCCGGTGAGGGTCCCAGTGGCGGGGGCTACGTGGTCGAGCCGCTGGGCAGCGTTGATTTTGTGTTTGCGTTGGCACCCGGGCATCCGCTGGCGTCCGTACCGGGTGTGCTGGGCCGCGAGCAGTTGGCGCCGTACTGCGCGATCGCCGTGTCCGACTCGGCGCGGCGGCTGCTGCCACGAACGGTGGGGCTGTTGATGGGCCAGGAGACGTTGACCGTGCCGGACATGGCCAGCAAGTTGAAGCTGCAGTGCCAGGGGCTGGGATTCGGCTTCCTGCCCGAGCCCTGCGCGCGCGCGGCGGTGGCGCGCGGCCAGCTGGTGATCCGCGAGGTCGAGGAGCACAAGCCGGAAGAGACCTTCTGGTTGGCTTGGCGCACCGGCGAAGATGGCGCGGCCCTGCGCTGGTGGCGCGAGCGCCTGCGGCGGCCGGAGCTGCTGGCGCAATGGTGGCAGGCGATGGCAGAGGGATAGGGTTCGGCAGGGCTGCGCCCTGCACCCGCCGAATCGACGGCAACGGCAAC
>NZ_JBFRFE010000163.1:0-7341 GCF_052114665.1 Stenotrophomonas sp. 2YAF22
TCCAGCTGCTGGCCCACACCCCACACGCGCTCGGCGAGATACGTGGCGCCATCACGTGTTTCTGCCAGATCGGCCACGATGGCAGCCAGTGCACGTGAGCCCGCGCTTGGGCGCATCAATGCGACCTGCGCGCGCGACCATTCCAGCACGCGCGCGCCGATCGGATGGCGTTCGGCCTGATAGGTATCCAACAGCGCATCAGCTGCCTCGCCGCGCACGACGGCGGCGAGCTTCCAGCCAAGGTTCATCGCATCGCCCAGGCCCAGATTCAGACCCTGCCCACCCAGCGGCGAATGCACATGTGCGGCATCGCCGGCCAGCAGCACGCGGCCACGACGATAGGCGGTAGCCTGCCGTGCGCCGTCGGTCCAGGTGGTGGCCAGATGCAGCGCGGTGATCGTTGCTTCGCGGCCGGAGATGCGGCGCAGCAGCGCCTGTGCCGATTCGCGATCAAGTGGCTGGCGGTGGCCCGCGCCGCCGTCGAAGTCGGCCAGGGCGATCGTGCCCGGCGGATTGAAGTTGCACATGCCCTGCGCGGTGGTGTGACGCCCCGGGCTGAGTACCGTCGGATCTTCCAGTTCAACACTGAGCGAGTGGCCGGTGAACTCTGGATCGGTACCAGCAAAGCTGAAACCACACTGCTTGCGCACGGTGCTGCGGCCTCCATCGCAGCCGACCAGCCAGCGCCCGCGGAAGGCCTGTCCGCCCGCCTCGACCTGGACCTCGTCGGCCCCCATCCGCACGCTCTGCACGCCCGCACCACGCAGGATCACTGCGCCCAGCGCCTGCGCGCGCTCGGCCAGCACGGCCTCCAGCGCCTGCAGTTCCACCGCCATCTGCGTGCCGACCGGGCTGCGCAGGCGCCAGGGCCAGCGACCGCTGTCGACGTTGTCCAGTGCAAACGGAATACCCGCGAAGTGCCCACCCAGCTTGCGTCCCTGCGAGAGCCAGTGCGCGGTTCCCGGCGGCGGCGGGCCTTTCTCCGGCTTCAGCACCTGGCCGGCTGCCACCGCGTCCAGCAGACCGCGCCGGTCGAGCGCCTCCAGCGTCGGGGCATTCAAACCGCGCAGCCCGAACGGCAGGCGCTTCAGCGGCGAATCCGGCGAGGCCGCCTGCTCCAGCACCAGCACCGCGCTTCCTGCCTGACCCAGTTCGCAGGCCAGCAACAGTCCCACCGGGCCAGCCCCGGCAATGACGACGTCGTACCGCATTGGAAATCCTCGTGAGCACCGGGTCGGCGCTCTGGCGGCGACAATGTTACACTCGGTGTATGTTTCTACAAGTGAGCCACCCATGGCCCCGCCACCCGGCCGCCGCGAGCAACGCAAAGCCGAGACCCGGCAGGCGATTTCCGACGTCGCTACCCGGCTGATCATCGATCGCGGCTTCGAAGCGGTGTCGATGAGCGAGATCGCTGATGCCGCCGGGGTTTCGCGCAAGACGGTGTTCAACTACTTCGCCAGCAAGGAACAGCTGGTGTTCGACCGTGATGAGGAGGCGCGCCAGCTGCTGCGCGAAGGCATGGCCGCGCGCACATCCATGACGCCGCTGGCCGCCTTCCAGGCGCTGGTGCGGGAATTGCTGGACACCGGCCATCCGCTGCTGCGGATCAACGCCGGTGCGGCGTCGTTCTGGAAAACCGTGGCCCAAAGCACCGTACTGGTGGCCCATGCGCGGCAGCTGCAGGCGCTGCTGACCGATGACCTGGCACAGCTGATGGCCGCGTCGGCGGGGCGGTCCGCGGATGATGCCGAGGCGCGACTGGGCGCCTCGATGCTGATGGCATCGATGGTGGCCGCCTATGAACAGGGACTGCGCGTCCTGTCGTTCGGCGGCGATCCGCGGCAGGCGATGGTGCCGCTGATCGTGCGCGGCGCCACCGGCGTGCTGGTGGCTTTGGCCGGTACGCCGTATACGGATCCGTCCGCGCGTCCATGACGCAATCGGGGGATGGGCACCCGATCATTGCAAATGCTAATCTTTCTCATTTGCAGACAAGCCTGATACGCCCATGCCCCACTTCCTGCCCCGCCGCAGCATTCTGTGCCTGGCGACGACACTGGCTTTTGCCACTCCCGGATACGCCGCCGACGCCCGGCCCAGCCGCGTGCAGGAGCTGGACAAGGTGGAGGTGCGGGGCCGCGCACAGACGTTGTACCGGGTGGATGACGCGGCTGTCGGCACCCGCACCGATACACCGCTGGAACTGGTGCCGCAGTCCATCCAGGTACTGCCGCGCGAGCTGATCGACGACCAGGCTGCACGCCAGGTGACCGATCTCTATCGCAGCATCAGCGGCATCAGCTACTTCAGCTATGCCGGGGTGACCCTGCGCGGTTTCCGCCAGGAGAACGTGCTGTATGACGGGCTGCGGGGCGACCCTTATGCGGGATTCTCGGTACCGCAGTTGTTCAACATCGAGCGGGTGGAGGTGCTGAAGGGACCGGCCGGTGCGCTGTACGGGGGCGGCGACGCTGGTGGCGTCATCAACTATGTGACCCGCAAGCCGAAAGCCACTGCCGAACGCCGCGTTGAACTGCAGATGGGAAACAAGGATTTCCGCGCCGGCTCGATCGAAGGTACCGGGCCGTTGAATGCAGCCGGCACGGTGCGCTACCGCGCCGGCCTGTATGGCGACAACGAGCAGGGCGTGCGCTGGAACACCGACAGTGAAAGCGTGATCGGCGATGCCTCGCTGGCCTTCGACGTGGGCGACACCGGCGAGCTGGTGCTGCAGTTCACCGACATTGCCCAGAACCTGGGCGGCAATCGCCTGCGCGGTGTTCCGGTCGATGACAGGGGCAATTTCCTGACCGACCGCCGCTGGAACCACAACGAGGCCAGCGACTTCCTGGACATGCGGGCCAAGGTGGCGCTGGCACAGTACCGTTTCGCGCCGCGCGACAACCTGGACGTGGATATTGCCGCGCGCTGGTTCAGCAACAACGAACACCAGATGTACCACGAGCCGATGGGCCTGATCGACCGCGACCGCGATGGTGTGGCCGAATGGATGACCCGGCAGCTGCGCAACCAGATCCGCGACAACGAGGCGTTCACCGCCAACGCCAATGCGGTGTGGCGGGTAAGCACCGGTCCGGTGGAACACAAGGTGCTGTTCGGTGCGGACGTGTACCAGCTGGATGCGGACTTCACCGCGCAGACCGCCAACAGCGCCGACCTCGCGCGCGGCGCCGGCCCGGTGCGTGGCATCGACCTGTTCAATCCGGTGTATGGCGCCAGCACCTGGCACGCTTACAACCTGTCCAGCCTGCCCTGGCGCAGCACCAGCACGCGCAGCAGGCGTTATGGCGGTTACCTGCAGGACGAGCTGGCCCTGACCCCGCGCTGGCACGTGCTGGCCGGCCTGCGCTGGGACGGTTTCAAGGACGACGACCGCCTTGCCGGCAGCAGCGTGGATGGCAACGACATCAGCTGGCGCCTGGGCAGTACGTTCACCGTTCGCGATGGACTGAACCTGTATGCCAACGTGGCCAGCGRCTTCGTGCCGCAGTCGGCGGCCAACCAGAATTCCGCCGCAGGCGGCCCGTTCGATGCCGAGCGCAGCAGGCAGTGGGAAGTGGGCATGAAATCGCTGCTTGCCGAGCGCCTGAGCCTGAACCTGGCGGCCTACCGTATCGACCGCAGCAACATCGTGCAGGCCACTGGCGAGGTCATCAATGGAGTGAACCAGCTGGCGGCGTTGGGCCTGGTGCGCAGCACCGGCATGGAACTGGATCTTCTGGCCGACGTGACCGAGCGCTGGGTGCTGAACCTGACCTACGCCTACAACGACGCGCGGGTGAAGGACGCGGGCTCCAATGGCATCACCAATGCCTCCGGCGATCGCTTCGCCAATGCACCGCGCAACAAGCTGGGCCTGTGGACGCGCTACGACCTGCCGGCGATCAACTCGGCCGTTGGCTTCGGTGCCGACTACGTGGATGAGCGCATCAGCCTGGATGGCCAGCGCGTGAAGCCGTACACCGTGTTCGACATGAGCTGGAAAACCACGTGGAAGCAGTGGCAGTTCCAGGCCAACGTCAAGAACCTGTTCGACAAGGTGTATGCCGCCAGCGGATTCATCGAGCGCAACGGCCATTTCCCGGGCGAGCCGCGCCGGGTGTATGTGCAGGCCGGTTACAGCTTCTAGGCCAGCGCTATTGAGCAACGCCTCAGGGAGGTGGAATGGCCACCTCCCCGGCCTGCGTCAGCCCGAGCAGGACACCAGCATCGAGCGGGTGGCCATCTGGGTGGAGGTGAAGCCGTTCTTGTTGCCCACCGCGATGGCATTGCCCTCATCGCCATCCTTGCTGAAGACCACGTAGCCGCCCGGGCACATCTGCCCGGCCTTCTCGTAGCAACCGCTCCAGGAACTGGAGCCGCTGCAGTCGATGGAAACGCCGCGGCGGCCATCCGGGGTGACGGTCATCTTGGCGGTGGTGCAGCCGGTCAGCGTGGCGAGGAACAGCAGCGGAACGAACAATTTCATGGTGACTCCAGGGATGGGAACTGCGAAGGGCGCCAAGGCTGGAGCGCCTGGATTGCGTGAACCTTGCGCCGGACCTTCGGCTTCACCACCTGCCGCCATGGCCTTCCGGCAGATGCGGAGGCACGCCATGTTCACGCAATGTTCCTGTAATACGGTGCCGGCGCGTGCCGAACCGCCCTTCTGCGGCCTCTCCCTGCCCAAGCCCTGCTGATGCACATCCTGCTGATCGAAGACGAAGCCGAACTGGCCGCCACCCTCAAGTCCGCCCTGCAGCGCGAGCGCTATGTGGTGGACGTGGCCAATACCCTGGCACTGGCGCGGGAGGCGGCCCTGTGCGGCCTGCACGATCTGGTGCTGCTGGACCGCACCCTGCCCGATGGCGATGGCCTGGCGTTGATTTCCCTGCTGCGTGAGCGCAATCCCGGGGTGCCGATCATCGTGCTGAGCGCGCTGGGCCAGTTGCCGGACCGGATTGCCGGCCTGGATGAAGGCGCCGATGACTACCTGGCCAAGCCCTTCGCGCTGGAGGAGCTGTTCGCGCGGATCCGTGCTGCGGGCCGTCGCCCAAGCGGATTGCAGGTGGAGTCCATCAGCATCGGCCGATTGGTGTTCGACCCCGCCTCGGGCGAGGCCAGTGTGGGCGGCCAGCGGCTGGAGCTGCCGCGGCGCGAGATCCGGGTGCTGGCCGCCCTCGCACGGCGCCTGGGCCGCACCGTGCTGCGTGAATCCATCGAGATGGCGGTGTATGGCTTCGACGACGGCATCCATTCCAACACCCTGGATTCGCACGTCTCGCGCCTGCGCAGAAAACTCGCTGACGCCGATGCGGGCGTGGAGATCCACGCCATTCGCGGGGTTGGCTATCTGATGCGGGAAAGCAAGTGATGGCGCATCGCCCGTCGTTGAAGCGCCCACTGATCGTCAAGACGCTGATCTACCAGTTGCTCGCACTGCTGGTGGCCTTCTTCGCCCTGCTGATGGTGCTGGTGCGTGCCGACAGCGGTGGCTACTACACCATCCAGACCTTCGCACCGGTGGCGGCCGAGGCGGTGCACCGCGACCGCAACGGCGAACTGTACGTGCAGCACACGCCGGAGCTGGCGGAACTGCTGAAGATCGTCCCCGGTGCCTGGTTCATCGCCGAGGACAAGCATGGGCACCACGTCACCTTCGGTCATGTGCCACCGGCCTATGCCTCGCTGGTCGGCGCCCTCGATGGCATCCCCTATGGCGACCTGCGTGGGCGTGATCGCAGCGATGGCCTGGCCGTGGTGGTACGCCAGCACAGCGGACCGGCCGGCAAGCTGACCATCATGGCCCATGGCGAAACCGATTCGCTGACCATGCAGATGGCGTTGGCCGCGCACATCATCACCCTGCCGATCTTCCTGCTGCTGGCGCTGGCCACCATCATCCTGACCCCGATCATCGTGCGGCGGGCACTGGCCGGTGTCGAACGCATCGCGCAGGAAGCCCGCAACATTTCGGCCAGCCGTCGCGGCATCCGCCTGACCGAGACCGCCGTGCCGGTKGAGATCGCGCCGCTGGTGACCGCCGTCAACGATGCCTTGGGCCGCCTGGATGAAGGGCACGAGCGGCAACGCCGTTTCATCGCCGCAGCGGCGCATGAGCTGCGCACGCCGATCGCCATCCTGCGGGTGAAGATCGACGCCGCAGATGATTCGACCTCGCGCAGCCTGGCTGTGGAAGTCGCGCGTCTGGCGACGCTGGCCGAGCAACTGCTGGACCTGCACCGCATGGAAGAGGACGGCCCGAAGGAAACCCTCAACCTGGCCCGGGTGGCCAAACGGGTGGCGGCCGATCTGGCACCGCTGCTGATCCAGTCGGACAAGACGGTGGCAGTCGCGGTGGAACCACACTTCCCGGTGCTGGGCGAAGCCGGTGCGGTGGAACGGGTGATCTCCAACCTGGTATTGAACGCCGCCGAGCACGGCGGCCGCCATATCATCGTGCGGGTGCAGGGCAGCTGCCTGGAAGTGGAAGACGATGGCCCCGGCATTCCGGTGGACCAGCGCGAACGCGTGTTCGAGCCATTCCAGCGGCTGCGGCCCCGTCAGACCGGCGCCGGCCTGGGACTGAACCTCGTGCGGCAGGTGATCGACCGTCACGGTGGTCACGTCACGATTCTGGATGCCGCCGGTGGTGGCGCGCTGATCCGCGTCGAGTTCCCGCAGCATCCGGGCGTGACCTCAGCGCCACCCCTAGAGCACTGAAGGCGCCCACACATCCGTGACTGCCGCCTGTCCATGCGCAGCAGGCAGCGGCGCAAGGCAAGGTTGCGGCAATGTTCGCTGCGCAGCATCGGACCGGTGGCATCTGTGATGCCATCGCGTTCCGTACCGACAGGAAGCCCGCACGTGATCGAAGGAGTTCCTCCCCCCTCCTCTTCTGCCCGATTCCGCGCGACACCGGCTACATCCGGTTTGACCGCAGCTGCCTGGAATCGGCGTTCGCGCGCTGATCGAATGCGTGCGCTGCCGCATTGGCCGCAGTGGCTGCGCGTGATACCCGCAACGAATCGCCCGGACGTGCTGATGCGTCTGTTTGCCGTGTTGTTCCTGCTGCTGCCGGGCAGTGCGCTGGTGATCTCGACGCAACGCCATGCGCACGCAGCCATGGCCTGCGCAGTAGTGTTCTTTGTCGTAGCGCATGCCGCACTGCATGCAGTGTCGGCATGGCAATCAACCACATCACGGCTGATCCCCGCCCCACTGCGCTACATCGACAGGCATGCGGCATGGGCGATGCTGGGCAGCGCATGGGTACCCTTGGCGATTCAAGGCGTACACGCGCAGCCGACCAGCACGCTCTCTGTCGTGGGGTTGGTG
>NZ_JBFRFE010000164.1:0-7297 GCF_052114665.1 Stenotrophomonas sp. 2YAF22
CCACTGGCTAGAATGGCGCGCGGCGCTGCCTGCGCGCCTGATCCTGCGAGTTGTTGCCGTGCGATTTCTGTTGCTGCCCCTGCTGTTGCTGGCCGGTTGTGCCAGCGTGCCCCCTGCGCCGCCACCGGCCCATTCGGATGCGCTGTGGCGCCTGATCGAACGCGATTGCCAGGGCGCACAGTCGCCACGCGGCGATTGCCTGCAGGTGCGCCCGGCCGTTGATCACCGCGACGTGCTGGTCAAGGACGCGCACGGCCGCTATCAGTTCCTGCTGATGCCACTGGACAAGGTCAGTGGCATCGAGAGTCCCGCGTTGTATCGGCGCGGGGCACCCAATTACTTTGCTGCCGCCTGGCAGGCCCGCACTCGCACCGAGCAGGCACTTGGCCAGCGGTTGCCGCGCAGCATCGCCAGCCTGGCATTGAACTCGCCGCATGGACGTTCGCAGCACCAGCTGCACATCCACGTCGATTGCCTGCGCGCCGACGTGCTGCGGGCGCTGGAAGACAATCGCGCGGCCCTCGGCACGCAGTGGGCACCGCTGCCGGTACGGCTGCGCGGCCACCAATACCAGGCGCGGTTGCTGCCGGGCGAGGCGTTGACTGCCAATCCCCTCAACCTGCTGGCCTATGGCCTGAGCGGTGTGGACAGGGTTGGCCAATGGAGCCTGCTGGTGGCGGGGCACGAGGACGTGCATGGCGCGCCGGGTTTCATCCTGCTGGCCACGCAGCTGGATCCCGGCAGCGACAACGATGCCAGTGCTGAGGAGCTGCAGGACCATGCCTGCAGCGTGTTGACCGGCGCGGATGCTTCGCTGGAGCGGGTGCGCTAGTTCTCTGCTGACTGCCGTTGCCGCCAGGCAGGTGCTGTCAGGGCGTAGAGCTGGCGGTCCTGCCAGCCCTCGATATCCAGATGGTGATCGCGCAGCAGGCCTTCGCGCTCGAAGCCGATCGCCTGCAGGGTAGCGACCAGCGCGCTGCCTGCATCGGGCGGTAGCAGTACGAACAGGCGACGGATCCCCACCTGTTCGAACAGGAACGTGCACAGCGCCTGCAACGAAGCGTGCAGCTGCCGCCGCTGGGGACAGCCTGCGGCATGCAGCCAACGCAGTTCAACGCTGCGCGCATGCGCGCAATGCAGGCGCAGGTTCAACTGGTCCAGCAGCTCACCCGCTGCGTCGAAGCTGCCCAGCAGCAGCTGATCGTTGTCGTGTTGCAGCTGCGAACGCTGAACACCGCAGAGGAAATGGGCTTCGGCATCGAAATGGTCAGGCGGGTTGCCGCTGCGTTCGACCTGACGATAGTGGTGACGCCAGGCGGAAAGGTCTGAACGCTGCAACGGGCGCAGCACCACAGGCCCGTGCTGGAGCAGCAGGAGGTGGCGGCGCAGCACCGGTCGCAGCGGTGGCAGGGAAGTAGGGAAATACCGGTTCATGGGGTGTGACGATGCCGCAGGCCGGCGAGGGGGAACAATGAAAGAAGTTGCAAATGCGGAGCGGTCGCTGGCTGCGGTCTGATTCGGTTCAGGCATAACGCCATCAAGCCTGGTCATTTCCGTTGCAACCATCCGTTCAGGACACTTTCGTTACGGGATCGTTATGCGCACACCGTCGCCAGCGCCCCGGACCACCCGCCCAACTCCCCCAGGAAGCCCATGTCCGCCTCTTCCCTGGCGCTGCGCCCGCGTCCGCTGGTGCTTGCCTTGTCGTCCCTGATGCTGGCCTCGTTGCCGGCCTTCGCGCAGGAAAGCGCACCCACCTCATTGCAGGAAGTGAAGGTCACCGGCTCGCGCATCCCGCGTGCCAGTGTCGAGGGGCCGTCGCCTGTCACGGTGATCAGCCGCGAGCAGATCGATGCGCAGGGCTATCGCAATGCATTCGATGCGTTGAGCGCGCTCACCGAGAACACCGGCAACGTGCAGGGCGAGGACTTCGGCAATACCTTCACCCCGGCGGCGAACACCATCAACCTGCGTGGCCTGGGCCCGAACCGCACGCTGGTGCTGGTCAACGGTCGCCGCCAGGCCGACTATCCGCTGGCCTACGAAGGCTCGGTGAACGTGGTCAACCTGGCCAACATCCCCAGTGCGCTGATCGAGCGCATCGAGGTGCTGGCTGCGGGCGCGTCTGCGGTGTATGGCTCCGATGCCATCGCCGGCGTGGTCAACATCATCCTCAAGGACCGCTTCGACGGCGTGGACGTCAACGTGCGTGCCGGCGGCACCCAGCAGGGCGGTGGTGACAACCAGCGCGTGCAGGTTGTGGGAGGCAGCTCGGGCGAACGCTGGGAAGGCCTGTTCGGCTTCGAACTGGACGTGCGCAAGGCGATCCACGCGCGCCAGCGCGATTTCATGGATTCGCTGGACGATGACCCCACCGGCAAGGCACCGCAGCCGACGGCCGTCGCCTATCGTCGCAATGCAGCCACCGGTCGCAACATCGATCCGGGCACCGCCGGCTGCGATGCGGCTTCGTCCATCTACGGTGGCAGCGTGCTGCGCGCCAACAACCCGCGCCAGGGCTGGTACTGCGGCAGCAACGAAGCCGCTGCCAGTTACTGGACCGTGCAGACCGAGAAGCGCAACCTCAACGGTTACGGCCTGCTGACCTTCCACGTCAACGAGATCACCGACCTGTTTGCGGATGTCGCGCTGGGCAGCGCACGGATCAACAACAATACCCGTGCGCCCACCTGGACCTCGTCACGCAACTACTTCTACAACCAGAACACGGGCAACCTGGAGAGCTGGTACCGCCGCTTCGCGCCGGAGGAAATCGGGGGCCTGCCGCGCAATGCGAACCGCTTCCTGGAAAACTCGTGGTCGTTCAACGTCGGTGCGCGGGGCCAGATCGGCGACAGCGGCTGGGACTACGAGGCGGTCTACAGCCGCTCGCGCTACGAGAACCACACGCGCCGCCCGGTGCTGCTGGCCGGCATCAACGAGTACCTGCTGGGCCCGCAGCTGGGCGTGCGCAACGGCGTGGAGGTCTATGCACCAGACCCTGCGCGCCTGTTCCAGCCGTTGACGCCCGATGAGTACGGCCGCCTGTCCGACTACCAGGAGAGCCGCAATGCCGCGTGGCTGCAGACCTTCAGCGCGACGGTCAACGGCCGCCTGTTCGCGTTGCCCGGTGGCGATGCCGCATTGGCCGCGGTGGTCGAAGCGGGCAGCCAGGGCTACCGCAATCGCCCGGACCCGCGCTTGGGCACCGGCGAATTCTGGAACACCAGCGCCGGCATCGGTGCTGGTGGCGAACGTGACCGCTATGCGGCCGGTGTTGAACTGCAGCTGCCGTTGCTGCAGTCGCTGACCACCACCCTGGCAGGTCGCTACGACCAGTACCGCGCCGGCGGCGAGCATATCGGAAAGGCGACCTGGAGCTTCGGTGTCGAATTCCGTCCGATCGAAAGCCTGCTGATCCGCGGCACCGCGGCCACCAGCTTCCGTGCGCCGGACATGAACTATGTGTTCGCCACCGAGACCCGAGGCTACAACCCCGGCATGACCGATTACTGGCGCTGCCGCACCGCCGGCCAGTCGTATGACAACTGCGACTACAACGGCCTGTCGATCGACTACAGCAACCGCGCCAACCCGCAGCTGCAGCCGGAGTCGGCCAAATCGTACGGCTTCGGCGTGGTCTGGTCGCCACTGTCCGGGCTGGATTTCAGCGCCGACTACTACGACATCCGCATCGACAACGAAGTGACCAGCCTCGACACCAGCCGCATCCTGCGTGATGAGGCCGATTGCCGGCTGGGCCGCACCCTCGGCGGCGAAACGCGCGACATCAGCTCGTCGCTGTGCCAGGACGCGCTGTCGCGGGTGATCCGCAACCCCTCCACTGCCACCGTGCAGCCGGACCAGGTGACCCGCGTACTGATCAACCCGATCAACGCGGCATCGGAGTCGGTGCGCGGCATCGACCTGAAGGGCAACTGGCGCTTCGATGGGGGCCGCTATGGGCGCTTCACCACGCGCCTGGCCTACACCCTGGTGCTGGAGCATGAGTACAAGCAGTTCGCCGATGACGAAGTGCGCGACATCCGCAATTCGCTGGATGACTACCAGTGGCGCAGCAAGGCCAATGGCAGCATCACCTGGAACCAGGGCGACTGGACCACGACGCTGTATGGCAACCGTTTCGGCTCGCTGCCCAAGACCGATGGCAGTGGCCGCATCGCACCGTACATGACCTACAACGCCAGCGTGTTCCGCCAGTTCGGCGAAAACCTGTCGGTGGGCGTGATCGTCAACAACCTGCGCGACAGCCGCCCGCCGGCAGACAAGAACGGTGGCGGTTGGCCGTTCTATCCGGTCGGCAACTACGACCCGTATGGCCGTCAGTTCTGGGTGCAGCTGGATTACCGGTTCCGTTAAGCGATGCAAAACGAAAGGCCCGGCATTGCCGGGCCTTTCTTTGTGTGGCACTTCGCTTCCAGCGCCAAGCAATGGCATGCTCACCCAATCAGCAGGGAGGAAACAACGCATGGACGTTCGTCATCTGATGGTTGTGGTGCTCGCAGTCGCGGGCTGCAGCAGCAAAGAAGAAGCACCGGCAGCCGCTGCCCAGGATGCCACGATGGCGCCTGCCGACCGGGTTGAGGCAGCAACACGGATACGCGCTGCTGCAACATCCCTGCACACCGCTCCCGCTTCGCCCGGGTCTGCAGTCATTGCTGCGGCGGCCAAGCCAGCGGAAGGAACGTTCCTCACCGGCGAGCGCAGCCTGTTGAGTGAGGGGGCGATGTCCGTTGAACGATTCCATGCGGTGGTCGGTTCCAACAGAGCATTCGCACAGGCGGTCAGCCAATTCGAGCAGGATGCCGCACGCCAACCGGAAGCACAGGATCTGACCGGGCTGTACAGGTCAGCGGTGACTGCGGCGCTGGACGGGAATACGGACGTGGTCTCGTTCGCATGCGGCTACAGCTTGTGCCTCGGCGAGATCCGCAGCCGGACCGAAGACGGTTTCAGCGCCTGGGCGCGCTCCTTCGGGAAGGGCAACACGCCTCCCGTCTATGCATTCGCAACGGCCGAGTACACCCTGGGCCGGAACCTGCATTCGGGACGCTTCTTGTTCTCCACCGATCCGGCTGCCAACGGCATCACCACCCAGTAGGTCGGGACATGCCGGGCGGATGAAACGTTACGGCAGCGCCTGCACCAGGTACGACTCGATGACGTAGCTGAAAGGCTGCTGCTGGCGGTCGCGCAGCAGGGCGCGCACTTCCAGGATCACGCCACGGTCGCCTTCGCCGCGCGGTGGCCAGAACGTCTGGTCGGTCACGGTCTGGCGCTGGAAGCCGAGCGGACCGACCACGCGGCCGAACGGCTCGTCGGTCGTGTCCAGGACCTGGTTCATGGCCGGGCTGAGATGGTCGGGCAGGTACCAGTTGTCGGCCTCGGACAGCACGCGGCTGCCGCAGGCCAGCTGCACGCGCCGGTAACGCAGGGGCGTGGAGGCAGTGGCGCCCAGGGCCTGCAGCACGTCGGCCGGCGCGGTCTTGTCCTGGCCGTGCACACGCACGGCACGGACCCGGGCCTGCTCGGCCAGGCCGTGCTCGGCGCACCAGCTTTCCAGGGTGGCGGTGGCGCTCTGGCCGGCCAGCACGCGCTGGTGCAGTACCTCCACCAGCGCGGCGGAGGCAATCCGCTGCTGGCCCGGCGGCGCCTGCAGGGGCGCGCTGGCGCTGGCATCGGTGGCGGACAGGCTGGCGATCGGGGCAGCGGCCAGCAGGGACGCGGCCTGCCAGCGGCGAAGACGATCGTGGCGGTCGGACGGGCCCATGCGGCATCACAGCGGAAACAGGTGCCCATGTTACCCGTTCAGGCGTGTATCCGGCGTCCCTGCGGCGCACGGTCGCGGACGGGATTCATCGCGCCGGTGAATGCATGGCATGCAGATATTTCGTTGGCCGATGGACGCGGCGGCGGGCAGGATGGCGCCAGTGTTGGCTTTCCGGGAGAACCTGATGACCCTGCAGTTCGTCCATGGTGGCGTCGATCGCGACGGTGCCCCGCTGCATTTCCACATCCGTGATGGCCGGTTTTTCGGCATCAATGGCGACAATGCAGCAGCACAGGGAGCCGAAAGCGTCGATCTGACCGGCTTTACCGTGCTGCCTGGACTGGTCGACGGCCATATCCACCTGGACAAGAGCTTCGTCGGCGACCGCTGGCATCCGCATCAGCCGGTGAACAGCCTGCGCGAGCGTCTGGCGGTGGAAAAGGCCGCGATTGCCACCGCCGCACCCATGGCCGATCGTGCCGAGGCCCTGATCCGCCAGTGCAGCGGATTCGGTACGGTGGCGATGCGGTGCCACGTCGACATCGATGGCAGCACCGGCCTGCGTCACCTGGAGGCGGTGCGTGAAGCGGCGCTGCGTTGTGCCGACATCATGCGCATCCAGTTGGTGGCATTCCCACAGGCCGGCGTGATGTCGTGCCCGGGTACGGCGGCCATTCTGGAACAGGCGATTGCTGCCGGGGTGGAGGTGCTTGGAGGCATCGACCCGAGCACGCTGGACGGGGATGCCGAAGGCCAGCTTGCGTTGTTGTTCGGGCTGGCCGAGCGCTATGGCGTGCGTCTGGACATCCATCTGCACGAGCCGGGCGAGACCGGGCTGGCGCAGCTGCTGCGGATCGCCGCGCGCACACGCGCGGCGGGCCTGCAGGGCAGGGTGGCGGTCAGTCACGCCTATGCGCTGGGCGAGGTGCGGTTGGCGCGGGCGCTGCAGGTGGGTGAGGCCTTGGCTGCCGCAGGCGTAGCGATCATGAGCAATGCGCCGGGCGACCATCCGTTCCCGCCGCTGCGTGCTCTGCACGACGCTGGTGTGCGCGTGTTTGCCGGCAACGACAACATCCGCGACTGCTGGTGGCCCTATGGCAATGGCGACCTGCTGCAGCGGGCGATGCTGCTGGGCTATCGGTCGGGCTTCTACACCGATGCGGACCTGATGCTGGCGCTGGACATGGTCACCACCCATGCGGCGGAGGTGATCGGGTTGCCGCAGTACGGCATTGCAGAAGGTCGCCCGGCTACCTTCGTGGCGGTGCGTGCCGACCATGGCCCGGCGGCGGTGGCCGCAGTGCCGGCCGAGCGACGCGTGGTGGTCGACGGCCGCTGGCTGTAGCCGCCGGGCGGTGCCCGGTAGCACCTGGTAGTGCCGGCCGCTGGCCGGCAACTTCAACAGCAACAGCCGAAGCAACAGCGGCATTCCGAGGTAGGGCGGTGCGGTGTCGGATTGCGGGGACGCCGCAAGTACGTCCCTGTAGGCTCAGCCGCGCCATCCAT
>NZ_JBFRFE010000165.1:0-7291 GCF_052114665.1 Stenotrophomonas sp. 2YAF22
GCAGCGTGCCGCGCAGCACGTTCATCGCCGGGCTGCCGAGGAAGCCGGCCACGAACAGGTTTGCCGGGCGGTCGTACAGCGCCATCGGCGTATCGATCTGCTGGATGATGCCGTCCTTCAGCACCACGATGCGCTGGCCAAGGGTCATCGCCTCGACCTGATCGTGGGTCACGTAGATCATGGTGGTGCCCAGCTTGCGGTGCAGCTGCGCGATCTCGGTGCGCACGCTGTGGCGCAGCTTGGCRTCCAGGTTGGACAGCGGCTCGTCCAGCAGRAACACCGCCGGCTCACGCACCAGCGCACGGCCAAGGGCAACACGCTGGCGCTGGCCACCGGACATCGCCTTGGGCAGCTTGTCCATCATGTCGGTCAGGCCCAGCGTCTGCGCGGCTTCGCTGATGCGCTTGTCGATGGTCGCCTTGTCATGGCCGCGCAGCTTCAGCCCGAAGGCCAGGTTCTCGGCCACGGTCATGTGCGGATACAGCGCGTAACTCTGGAACACCATCGCGATGTCGCGATCCTTCGGCGCCACGTCGTTGACCACGCGATCACCGATGGTCAACGTGCCGCCGCTGATCTCTTCCAGCCCGGCCACCATCCGCAACAGGGTCGACTTGCCACACCCCGATGGACCGACCAGCACCATCAACTCGCCATCGGCGACCTCGAAGGTGGCGTCCTTCACTGCAACCTGGCCGTTGTCGTAGACCTTGCGCACACCCTGCAACTGCACTTTTGCCATTTCACTCATCCAGTCCGCCCGACGCCGGGCTGTCTTTTGGGACTGCCTCGGCCCTCCCGATGGCAGTGATGATTGCGCGGTTGCCGCATGACGGCGACCACTGCAATCGAATACAGTTGCCCATTCTGCCATGTAAACGTTTTCACGTGGCACTATCCGACAGTCGGTGCGCGCCGACCTGCATCGTCGACCGAACGAAGGGTTGCCGCTGTAGTGGTTTCGATTGGAACGGTGCTCCGGCGAGCCGGAAAACCGATCCAGATGAGCCTCGGACAGGCAGTTGCGCGGATGTCCCCCGAACCCAGCCATGAAGCGATTGACAACGATGTCACCCGGATCTGAAACTCGAGCGATGCACGACACACTCTTCCTGTTTGGTGCCACAGGTGATCTGGCCCAGCGCTACCTGTTCCCTTCGCTGCTGCGCCTGCTCGGCGACGGCCTGCTGCCGGAGGATTTCCGCATCCGTGCGCTGGCCCTGTCGGGCCACGACACCGAAGCCTTCCATGACATCCTGCGCCCGCGCCTGCAGCAGGCGATGCCGATGGCCAGCCAGGAGGACATCGCCTCCCTGCTGCGCCGCATCGACTACCGCTCGGTGGACCTGCGCGACGTCGACTCGGTCGCCGCTGYCGTGTCCGACCTGGTCGACCGCCGCTGCGTGAGCTACCTGGCGATCCCGCCGGGCCTGTACATCTCCACCTGCGAGGGCCTGGCCAAGGGCGGCGCGCTGGCCGCACCCGCGCGCCTGATGCTGGAGAAGCCGATCGGCAGCGACAGCGAAAGCGCCGAGGAGATCATCACCACCATCGGCCAGTGGATCGACGAAGACCGCGTGTTCCGCCTCGATCACTACCTGGGCAAGGCAGCGGTACAGAACCTGATCGCGCTGCGCTTCGGCAATACGCTGCTGGAAGCGGTGTGGAACCGCAATTACATCGAATCGGTGCACATCCTGGTGGCTGAAAGCGAAGGCGTGGATGGCCGCGATGCCTACTACGCGCGCTCCGGCGCCCTGCGCGACATGGTGCAGAGCCACATCCTGCAGTTGCTGTGCATGGTGGCAATGGAGCCGCCGGCGTCGCTGGAAGCCGACCGCATCCGCGATGAGAAGGTCAAGGTGCTGCGCGCGCTGCGCCCGCTGGATGCCAAGCACGCCGCGCGTGACAGCGTGCGCGGCCGCTATACCGCCGGCAGCATCAACGGCCAGCCCGCACAGGCCTACCAGCCGCCGGAAGGCAGCGACGTGGAGACCTTCGCCGGTGTCACCGCGCACATCGACAACTGGCGCTGGAGCGGCGTGCCGTTCCACCTGGTCACCGGCAAGCGCCTGCCCGAGCGCACCACCCGCGTGGTGGTGACCCTAAAGCCGGTCACGCACTGGTTGTTCGAGCGTCCGCAGCGTGCGCAGGCCGCACCGAACCGCCTGGTGTTCCAGCTGCAGCCGCAGGAGAACATCGAACTGGGCCTGATGAGCAGCCTGGCCGGGCCCGAATGGGGCGCGCTGGAACTGCAGCCGCTGGAGCTGGAGCTGTCGGTGCCGACCGGCCTGCATCGCCGCATCGCCTACGAGCGCCTGTTCCTGGACGCCTTCAACGGCAACCACACCCTGTTCGTGCGCGATGACGAAGTGCGTGCCGCCTGGGCCTGGATCGACAGCGTTGCCGACGCCTGGAAGGCGGCCAACCTGCCGCTGGAGCCCTACCCTGCCGGCCAGTGGGGCCCGGCCAACGCGGTCGATTTCCTGCCGCAGGGCGTGGATGCACCGGATAGCGGAGCGTCGGAATGAGTGCCAGCTCGCAGCCCGTGCTGGTCGCCGACATCGGTGGCACCAATGCCCGCTTCGCCCTTGCCGACACCTCGCAGGACGCCCCGCTGCTGAAAGAGAGCATCCGCGAGTACGCCGTGGCGGAGTTCCCGTCGCTGGGTGATGCCGCGCGCCACCATCTGGAGCAGATCGGCGCCACCGCAAGCCGTGGCGTGTTCGCAGTCGCCGGTCGTGTCGATGGTGACGAAGCCCGCATCACCAACCATCCGTGGGTGATCTCGCGCAGCCGCACGGCCGCGATGCTTGGTTTCAACGAACTGCACCTGATCAACGACTTCGCCGCGCAGGCAATGGCGATTTCGCTGCTGCAGCCCGATGACGTGGTCCAGGTCGGCGGTGCCGCCTGGGTTCCGGGCAAGCCGGGTCAGCCGCGCAACTACGCAGTGATCGGCCCAGGTACCGGCCTCGGCGTCGGCGGCCTGATCCTTCGCCACGGCCGCTGTTACCCGCTGGAAACCGAAGGCGGCCATGTCAGCTTCCCGCCGGGAACGCCGGAAGAGATCCGCATCCTGGAGATCCTGTCCGAGCAGTTCGGGCGCGTCTCCAACGAGCGGCTGATCTGCGGCCCCGGCCTAGTCAACATCCATCGCGCAATCTGCGAGATGGCGGGTATCGACCCGGGCCAACTGCAACCGGTGGACGTGACCGCCCGCGCCCTGCACGGCGATCCACAGGCGATGCGTACCGTGGATGTGTTCTGCGCGGTGTTCGGCGCCATTGCCGGTGATCTGGTGCTGACCCAGGGCGCCTGGGATGGTGTGTTCCTGACCGGTGGGCTGACTCCGAAGATGCTCGATTCATTGCAGCACTCCGGTTTCCGCCAGCGCTTCGAACACAAGGGCCGGTTCTCTTCGATCATGGCGCGGGTGCCGTCGCTGGCCGTGATGCATCCCCACGCCGGACTGCTGGGCGCCGCTGCCTATGCTGCCGACGCCGAACGTGACGCACCAGGAGTTGCCGCATGACCCCCATCTTCCAGGACGACCGTATCGACTTCATCAACCATGGCGATGCCGATGGCTGGATCGAAGCGGTTGCAGCCGAAATGGCGCAGGCGATCAACCACGACATCACCGAACTGGGCCGCGCACGCATCCTGCTGTCCGGCGGCACCACGCCGGCACCGGTGTACCAGGCGCTGGCCGAGCTGGACGTGCATTGGGACCGCGTTGAAGTGAGCCTGGCCGACGAGCGCTGGTTGTCGCCGCAGGATCGCGACAGCAATGCGTGGCTGGTGCGCGAGAACCTGCTCACGCGTGCCGAAGGTGCGCACTTCGATCCGCTGGTGCGGATCGGCAAGCCGCTGCCCGAATGCGTGTACACCGCCAACCTGCAGGCCCAGCACAGCCAGGCCCCAAGCCTGGTCGCACTGGGCATGGGCAACGACGGCCATACCGCCTCGCTGTTCCCGGGCTCGAAGGACCTGACCCGCGCCCTCGAAAGCACCCTCCCGTATGCCGCGCTTGATGCCACCGGCTGCCCCGGTGCCAACCAGTGGCCGCTGCGCATCACCCTGACCCCGCGCGGCCTGGCCCAGTGCCGCCAGCGTCTGCTGCTGCTGCGCGGCAAGCAGAAGCTGCAGGTGCTGCGCCAGGCATTGGACAGCAACGACCCGCAGCAGTATCCGATCCTCAACGCGATCAACCTGGAAGGCGCGCGCCTGCGCGTCCACTGGACTGATTGATGTCGGCGGCGGCGCCCTGCTGCCGCTTGCCTCTCGCCACCTCGAACGCCGGTAGCCAATGAGCCTCCATCCGCAACTGCAAGCCATCACTGAGCGCGTCATCCGCCGCAGCGCCGCTTCGCGCGCCGCCTATCTGGCAGCGATCGACGCCTCCCTGCGCGATGGCCCGTTCCGCAGCCGCCTCAGCTGCGGCAACCTCGCCCACGGTTTCGCCGCCTGTGGCGGCACCGACAAGAGCCGCCTGCGCGGCGGCGTGACGGCCAACCTGGGCATCATCACCGCCTACAACGACATGCTGTCGGCGCACCAGCCGTTCGAGACCTATCCCGAACAGATCCGTGCGGTGGCCCGCGAACTCGGCGCGACCGCGCAGGTGGCCGGTGCCGTGCCGGCGATGTGCGACGGCGTCACCCAGGGCCGTSSCGGCATGGAGCTGTCACTGTTCTCGCGCGATGTCATTGCCCAGGCCACCGCGATCGGGCTCAGCCACGACATGTTCGATACCACCGTGTACCTCGGTGTGTGCGACAAGATCGTGCCGGGCCTGCTGATCGGCGCCCTCGCCTTCGGCCATCTTCCGGCAGTGTTCGTGCCGGCCGGCCCGATGACGCCGGGCATTCCCAACAAGCAGAAGGCCGAAGTGCGCGAGCGCTACGCCGCCGGCGAAGCCACCCGCGAAGAACTGCTGGAAGCCGAATCGGCGTCCTACCACGGCGCGGGCACCTGCACCTTCTACGGCACCGCCAATTCCAACCAGGTGCTGCTGGAAGCGATGGGCGTGCAGCTGCCGGGCGCATCGTTCGTCAATCCGGACACGGCGCTGCGCGATGCATTGACCCGCGAAGCCACCGAGCGCGCGCTGGACATCACCGCGCTGGGCGACGACTTCCGTCCGCTGGGGCGGATCATCGACGAGCGCGCGATCATCAACGCGATCATCGCGCTGATGGCCACCGGCGGCTCGACCAACCACACCATCCACTGGATCGCGGTGGCACGTGCGGCCGGCATCGTGCTGACCTGGGACGACTTCGACGAGCTGTCGCAGCTGATTCCGCTGCTGGCGCGCGTTTATCCGAACGGCGAGGCCGACGTGAACCGCTTCGCTGCAGCGGGTGGCCCGGCGTTCGTGTTCGGCGAACTGATCAAGGCCGGCCTGATGCATGGCGACCTAGTCAGCGTGGCCCGTGGCGGCATGGCCGACTACGCGCGCGAGCCGCAGCTGCGCGATGACAAGCTGGTGTACCTGCCGGGTCTGGAACGCAGCGCCGATGAAGAAGTGGTGCGCGGTGTCGACAACCCATTCGAGAGCCAGGGCGGCCTGCGCCTGCTGCGCGGCAACCTCGGCAAGTCGCTGATCAAGCTGTCGGCAGTGAAGCCGCAGTACCGCACCATCGAAGCACCGGCCGTGGTGGTTGATGCGCCGCAGGTGCTGAACAAGCTGCACGCCGGCGGCCTGCTGCCCGAGCATTTCGTGGCGGTGGTGCGTTACCAGGGTCCGCGCGCGAACGGCATGCCGGAACTGCATTCGCTGGCGCCGCTGCTGGGCCTGCTGCAGAACCAGGGCCGGCGCGTGGCGCTGGTCACCGATGGTCGCCTGTCCGGTGCGTCGGGCAAGATTCCCGCCGCCATCCACGTGACGCCGGAAGCTGCACGCGGTGGTCCGCTGGGCAAGGTGCGCGAGGGCGACATCATCCGCCTGGATGGTGAGGCCGGCACGCTTGAAGTGCTGGTGGACGCAGCCGAATGGGCCGCGCGTACTCATGCGCCGAATACGGCGCCGGCCGCCAATGACCTGGGCCGCAACCTGTTCGCGATCAACCGGCGCGTGGTGGGCCCGGCCGATCAGGGCGCGATCTCGATTTCGTGCGGTCCGGCGGCGGCTGACGGTGGGCCGTGGGACTACGACGCGGAGTATGAGCTGGGGCACGATGCTGCTGCTGCGGCGGCGCCACATGAGGCGAAGGACGCCTGAGGGATTGAAGCGCGTTGCGGGTATGTGGCGGCGGTTGGTTTCCAGGGGGCGGCGAAGGGCAGGCCGTCGCCAGGACACGCCGTAAATACATCCCTGTAGGCTCGATCGCGCCATCCATGGCGCGAACGGTCCTGGCGACGCCCTGCCCTCCGCCGCATCACAGTTTCCGGCGCCGATACGCCGCGAAGTGATCATTGAAAGCACAACTAGAGCGAAAGCAAAGGCAGAAGCAGAGCTATGGGTATCGAACAACATCAGGTGAAGGCGGCGGAGTTGCTGCATGCGGCCGGCATCCTGCCGGTGGTGACGATTCATACGCTGGACCAGGCACGTGCGGTCAGTGCGGCGTTGCTGGAGGGCGGATTGCCGGCCATCGAGTTGACGCTGCGGACGCCGGTGGCGATGGAAGCGCTGGCGATGCTCAAGCGCGAGTTGCCGGATGTGGTGGTCGGCGCCGGTACGGTGCTGACGGTGGAGCAGATGCAACAGTCGATCGATGCGGGCGCGGATTTCCTGGTGACCCCGGGCACGCCGCCGGTGCTGGCCGATGCGTTGGCTGCGGCACCGCTGCCGGTGGTACCGGGTGCGGCGACGCCGACCGAACTGCTGGCGCTCTACGCGCGCGGTTTCCGCGTGTGCAAGCTGTTCCCGGCCACGGCCGTGGGCGGCTTGGCGATGATCAAGGGCGTAGCCGGCCCGATCGCCGACCTCAAGCTGTGCCCGACCGGTGGCATCACCGAGAACACCGCCGCCGAGTACCTGGAGCAGAAGAACGTGGTCTGCATCGGTGGCTCGTGGATGGTGCCGGGCAACTGGATCGACGCAGGCCAGTGGGACAAGGTGCGCGAAAGCGCCGCGCAGGCCGCGAAGATCGTCAAGCGCGTACGCGGCCACTGACGCACTGCGGGGTCAGAKCCCTTTCCCGCCGGGAAAGGGATCYGACCCCAAGCGCGCAAAGCGCGCGACCCGCTCCTGCCGTTCCTTCTTCATTCCGCGGTGGCGACGCACGGAAACTATCCGTGGCCGGGCGGATGGGTTGCGCAGGGGCGTGAGCCGCATGGA
>NZ_JBFRFE010000166.1:0-7271 GCF_052114665.1 Stenotrophomonas sp. 2YAF22
GATGGTCAGCAGGTCGCCGACATCGCGCGCACGGCGCGATCTACGCCGCCGGCCCGACCCTGCAGCTGTATTCGGACCGCCGTGCGCGCGATGTCGGCGACCTGCTGACCATCACCCTGCTGGAAAACACCACCGCGCAGACCAGCGCCAACACCGCCACCAACAAGGAATCGAACCTGAGCCTCGGCACGCCGTCGATTCTCGGCGCACCGGTCACCCTGGGCGGTAAGGACATCCTGAGTGCAACGGCCAAGGGCGCACGCGACTTCACTGGCAAGGGCAACAGCGCGCAGAGCAACCGCCTGCAGGGCAACGTGACCGTGACGGTGGTGCAGCGCCTGCCCAATGGCAACCTGGTGGTGCAGGGGCAGAAGAACCTGCGCCTGAACCAGGGTGATGAGCTGGTGCAGGTACAGGGCATCGTGCGCCCCGGCGATATCAGCGCGGACAACACTGTGCCTTCCAGCCGCGTGGCCGAAGCGCGCATCGTCTATGGCGGCCGCGGCCCTGTTGCGCAGTCCAACGCGATGGGTTGGCTGAGCCGCTTCTTCAACTCCGGCCTGACGCCGTTCTGAGTATGGCCATGAAACTCTCCTTCTCTTCTTCCTGGCAGCGACGCGCGGCGTCGCTCTACTGTGCCGTGTTCATGGTCTTTGCGGTGGCTGCCCCCGCCAGCGCCGAGCGCATCAAGGACCTGGCCCAGGTGGGTGGCGTGCGCGGCAATGCACTGGTGGGTTACGGCCTGGTGGTCGGCCTGGATGGCAGCGGCGACCGCACCAGCCAGGCGCCCTTCACCGTGCAGAGCCTGAAGAACCTGCTGGGCGAGCTGGGCGTCAACGTACCGGCCAACGTCAACCCGCAGCTGAAGAACGTGGCGGCGGTGGCGATCCACGCCGAACTGCCGCCGTTCGCCAAGCCCGGCCAGCCGATTGACATCACCGTATCCTCGATCGGCAACGCCGTGTCGCTGCGCGGTGGCTCGCTGCTGATGGCGCCGCTGCGCGGTGCCGACGGCCAGGTCTACGCGATTGCCCAGGGCAACCTGATCGTGGGCGGCTTCGGTGCACAGGGCAAGGACGGTTCGCGCGTCTCGGTGAACGTGCCCAGCGTCGGCCGCATTCCCAACGGTGCGACCGTTGAGCGCGCCCTGCCCGATGTGTTCGGCGCCAGTGGCGAGATCACCCTGAACCTGCACAACAGCGATTTCACCACCATCTCTCGGATGGTCGGTGCGCTCAACAATGCCTTCGGCGAAGGTTCGGCGCGTGCCGTGGACGGCGGCACCGTTGCCGTGCGTGCGCCCACCGACGCCGGTGCGCGCATCGGCCTGCTGGCCCGTATCGAAAACCTGGAACTGACCCCGGGCGCTGCACCGGCCAAGGTAGTGGTCAACTCGCGTACCGGCACCGTGGTCATAGGCCAGCAGGTGCGTGTCGGCCCGGCCGCGATCTCGCATGGCTCGTTGACGGTGACCATCCAGGAAAACACCAACGTCAGCCAGCCCAACGCTTTTGCCGGTGGCCAGACCGTGGCCACGCCGCAGTCGACCATCACCGCCACCAACGATGGCAGCCGGATGTTCAAGTTCAACGGCGGCACCACCCTGGACGAGATCGTGCATGCGGTGAACGCCGTTGGCGCGGCGCCGGGTGACCTGATCGCGATCCTGGAAGCACTGAAGCAGGCCGGCGCCCTGAGCGCCGAGCTCGAGGTGATCTGACATGCGCATCACTCCCGCATTCGAACTCAGCCCGGCCCAGCAGAACGACCCGGCCAAGATCGACAAGGTCGCGCGCCAGCTTGAAGGCCAGTTCGCGCAGATGCTGGTCAAGAGCATGCGTGACGCCAGCTTCGGCGATTCGCTGTTCCCGGGTGAAAACAAGATGTTCCGGGAGATGTACGACCAGAAGATCGCCGAGGCGATGACCCGCGGCAAGGGCCTGGGCCTGTCGAGCATGATCACCCGCCAGTTGTCCGGCGCGCAGGCCGATGGCCCGGCGCTGGATACCCGGGTGGACCCGGCCAAGGCCAGCCGCGCCTACCAGCTCAATGCGCCGGCGGCGCCGTCGCTGCCGCTGCAGGATGCCGGCCAGGCCGTGCGCATGCTGCAGCAGATGGCGGCCGGTGTGCAGGATGGTGCGCAGTCCTCCGTCGCCCCGATGGAGCAGGCGCTGGACCTGATTGCGGGCCGGGAAAGCAGCGGCATGCACCGTTCGCTGGGTACCGACGATCCCTATGCCGGTGCCATCGGTGGCGCCGATTGGGCCGCTGCCAGCGACCAGTGGGCGCCGACCGCCAGCAACCGCGGCAGCAGCGGCACCCCGGCCGATGCACTGGCCACGCGCACCGCCGTCGCCCAGCTGGGCGCACATACCCCGGAAGGCTTCGTCGCCAGCATCTGGCAGCACGCGCAGAGCGCGGCCAAGGAACTGGGCGTGGACGCCCGCGCCCTGGTTGCCCAGGCAGCGCTGGAAACCGGCTGGGGCAAGCGCCAGATCAAGCATGCCGATGGCAGCACCTCGCACAACCTGTTCGGCATCAAGGCCACCGGCTGGAAGGGCCAGAGCGCTACCGCCGGCACCCATGAGTACGTCGATGGCGTGCGCCGCAACGAGACCGCCAGTTTCCGCGCCTACACCTCGCCTGCAGAGAGCTTTGCCGACTACGTGCGCCTGCTGAAGACCAGCCCGCGCTACCAGCAGGCGCTGCAGGCCGGCACCGATGTGCAGGGCTTCGCGCGCGGCCTGCAACGCGCCGGCTACGCCACCGACCCGCGCTACGCGGCCAAGATCGCCGCGATCGCCGGCGGCCCGACCATCGAGCGCGCCGTGGCCGCCGTGGCCGACGCCGGCTCACGCATCGGCCAGACCTTCGCCAGCACCGCAACCGCGGCGCTGGGTATCACCCGTCGTTGAGGAACCCCATGTCCAGCGTACTTTCCACCGGTACCAGTGCCCTGCTCGCCTTCCAGCGTGCGTTGGCCACCACCAGCCACAACGTGGCCAACCTCAACACTCCCGGCTACAGCCGGCAGAAGGTCGACTTCGCCACCGCCACCCCGCAGAACTACGGCTATGGTGACGTTGGCAACGGCACCCGCATCGTCGACATCCGCCGCGCCGCCGACCAGCTGGCGATCTCGCGCCTGCTCGACAGCGGCGGCGAACTGGCACGCCTGAAGCAGCTCTCGGGCATGGCCGACCGGGTCAATGCCCTGTTCTCCGACGCGGCCACCAACGTGGCCGGGGTCTGGTCGAACTTCTTCGATACCGTCAGCGGCCTGTCCTCCAACGCAGCGGGTACTGCCGACCGGCAGAACATGCTCGATGGCGCCAAGGCCCTGGCCAACCGCTTCAGCCAGCTCAACACCCACCTGAACAACCTCAATGGCGAGGTCAACAATGGATTGATGGCCGGTGCCACCGAAGTCAACCGGCTGGCGTCGGAGATCGCGCAGATCAACGGTGCCATCGGTACCAACATCGCCAACGCCGCGCCCGACCTGCTGGACCGCCGCGACCAGCTGATCTCGCAGCTGGTGGGCTACACCGGCGGCACCGCGGTGATCCAGGACGGCGGCATCATGAACGTCTACACCGCTGGCGGCCAGGCGCTGGTGGTGGGCACCACTGCATCGAAGGTCACCACGGTGGCCGACCCGTACCAGCCCGAGCGCCTGCAGCTGGCGCTGCAGACCCAGGGCGGCACCATCACCCTGGACCCGAAGGCCGTGGGCGGCCAGATCGGAGGCCTGCTCGAATTCCGCGACACCGTGCTGACCCCGGCCCAGGCCGAACTGGGCAAGCTGGCTGTGGGCCTGGCCGAGACGTTCAACAGCACCCATCGCCAGGGCGTGGATCTGTACGGACAGATGGGCGGCGACTTCTTCAACATCGGCACGCCGCGTGTCACCGGCAATGCCGGCAACACCGGGACCGGTTCGATCGCCGCCAGCTATGGCGACCTCGGCAAGCTGGAAGCACAGAACATCGTGCTCAAGTTCGATGGCAGCAACTGGGCCGCCAGCCGCGCCGACACCGGCGCCAGCGTGCCGCTGACCGGCACCGGTACCGCTGCCGACCCGTTGATCATCAACGGCGTGAAGCTGGTGGTGGGCGGCACCCCGGCGGCCAACGACCGCTTCCTGCTGCAGCCGACGGCTGGCGTGGCCGGCAGCCTGGAGATGGCGATCACCGATCCTTCGCGCATTGCCGCGGCCGCCGCCATCAAGGGCGCTGCCGCACTGGCCAACACCGGCACCGGCAAGCTGAGCGGCGTGACCGTGACCGATGCGGCCAACGCCAACCTGCGCAATCCGGCTGCGATCGTGTTCACCTCGGCCACCACCTACACCATCGATGGCGGCCCACCGCAGACCTATACGCCCGGGCAGACCATCAGCGCCAACGGCTGGAGCTTCGTGCTCGATGGCGTGCCGAAGAATGGCGACACGTTCAACATCACCCCGACCCCGGCCGGCTCGTCGGACAACAGCAATGCCACCAAGCTGTCCAAGGTGGAATCGGCCAAGGCGTTCAACGCCGGCACGGTGACGCTGGGCGGCGCATTGGGCGGGCTGACCACCCAGGTCGGTGCAGCAGCGCGTTCGGCGGAGTATTCGCTGGGGGCGCAGCAGGTGATCGCCGACCAGGCACAGGCAGCGCGTGACGAAGTGTCCGGCGTCAACCTCGATGAGGAGGCGGCCGACATGCTGCGCCTGCAACAGGCCTACCAGGCCGCCTCGCAGTTGATCTCCACCGCAGATTCCATGTTCCAGACCATCCTGGGAGCCGTGCGCCGATGAGCAACCGCATCTCCACCGGAATGATGTACAGCCAGTCGGTAGCGCTGATGATGGCCAAGCAGGCCAAACTCAGCCACCTGGAACAGCAGATCGCCACCGGCAGCAAGATCGTCAGCGCCAAGGACGATCCGGTCGCCGCAGGCGCTGCGGTGGGCCTGGACCGCAGCCTGGCCGCACTGGAACGCATGAAGCTCAATGGCAACAACGTGCAGAACCGCCTGGGCGTGCAGGAAAACACCCTGGCCCAGGTCAACGACCTGATGGCGCGCGTCAACGATCTGACCATCCAGGCCAGCAATCCCGCCTTGAGTGCGCCCGACAAGAAGACCCTGATCACCGAGTTGAACCAGATCCGCGAGGGCCTGCTGTCGCTGGCCAACAGCAGCGACGGCACCGGCCGCTACGTGTTCGGTGGCACCAACGACAGCGATCCGCCGTTCGCCAAGATTGACGGCAAGGTCGTCTATCGCGGCGACCAGACCCAGCGCCAGGTGGAAGTSGGTCCGGATACCTACGTGCGTGACGCCCTGCCCGGCAGCGAGATCTTCCTGCGCATCCCCACCGGCGATGGCTTCGTCGATGGCAGCGCAGCGGCAGGCAACGCCGGCAACGGCGTGCTGACCAACATCACCCGTGATGGCAGCGACAGCTGGAACGGGCAATCGTTCAGCGTGCGCTTCACCGCTGCCGACCAGTACGAAGTGCTCGACGGTGCCGGCAACGTAACCGGCACCGGCACCTACAAGGCCGGCAGCGAACTGGAGATCAACGGCGTTCGCCTGCAGATCGCTGGCGCGCCAGCAACGGGTGACAGCTTCAACGTGCAGGCCGCCAGCAGCCGCGACATCTTCGGCACCATGGACAAGCTGATCGCCGCACTGGATGCCGATACCGGTACCCCGGCAAAGATGGYCGCGCAGCAGAACGAGCTGCAGAGCGCATTGCGTGATGTCGGCCGCGCGGCGGAACGGATGATCGATTCGCGCGCTGCCGGTGGCGCGCAGCTGAAAGCGCTGGACAACGCGGCGGAGATGCGTGAGGCCAATGGCGTGACGCTGAAGACCACGCTGTCGGAGATGCGCGACCTGGACTACGCCGATGCGTTGAGCCAGTACCAGCTGGAAAGCACCGCGCTGCAGGCGGCACAGACGCTGTTCTCGCAGATGCAGTCGATGTCGCTGTTCAACAAGATCCGCTGATTCCACGCGCCAGCGCTGGAACCCAAGGCCGCGATGCCCTGCATCGCGGCCTTTTTCGTTTCTGCCGGGCATACGCCCCGCCGCCACCATTCAGCTTGCCTGGCAGGCGCCGATACCCCTTCTGGCGCCGGCCAGGTCCTGCCTGGCCGCCCGTTCCAGGCTTCACGCCGGCCCTTCCGTGTCGGCGGAAATCCCCGGAAAAACAGCTTTCAGCGACGAAATTCGGTTGCAACGAAATTCCCGGCTAAAGGTTGTTGACAAAGCGCCGTTATTCATTTGGCAACGGCGAAGCACACAGCCAAACAAAAAAATCAGGCGGCGCTTCGTTCCATTCACCAACGGGTTCCACATAAGAGGAGACGACCCCATGGCACAGGTAATCAACACCAATACGATGTCGCTCAACGCTCAGCGCAACCTGAGCACCAGCGGCAGCTCGCTCGCCACCACCATCCAGCGCCTCTCGTCCGGCCTGCGCATCAACAGCGCGAAGGACGACGCAGCCGGCCTGGCCATCAGCGAGCGCTTCACCACCCAGATCCGTGGTCTGGACGTGGCCATCCGCAACGCCAACGACGGCATCTCGCTGGCCCAGGTCGCCGAGGGCTCGCTGAACGAAGTCGGCAACAACCTGCAGCGCATCCGCGAACTGGGCGTGCAGGCCTCCAACGCCACCAACTCGGCCAGCGACCGCAAGGCGCTGCAGGCTGAAGTGACCCAGCTGGTCAGCGAAATCGACCGCGTCGCCAAGCAGGCCGACTTCAACGGCACCAAGCTGCTGGACGGTTCGTTCACCAGCCAGCTGTTCCAGGTGGGCGCCAACGCCGGCCAGGCCATCGCCATCAACAGCGTGGTCAACGCCAAGGCCGATTCGCTGGGCGCGGCCAGCTTCGCCAACGTCTACACCGGCACCAGCCTGGCTGCAGCCGACAAGGCCACCGCCGATACCACCTACTCCGGCCTGCAGATCTCGGTGACCCCGCCGGGCGGCGCCGCCACCACGGTCACCGTCAGCGACTTCACCGTGAAGGCAGGCGAATCGATCACCTCGGCCACCGCGGCCGCGATCAACAACAAGCTGGGCGAGACCGGCGTAGTCGCCTCCGTCAACGCCGGCGTGGTCAGCCTGGCCTCGGTCAAGGACGGCCAGACCTTCGCTCTGGGCGTCAGCGCGGCGACCCCGCCGACCGGCGCCACCGCCGCCACCATCGCCGGCCTGGGCCTGACCGAGACCAGCACCAACGGCGGCACGCTGACCGGTGCAACGG
>NZ_JBFRFE010000167.1:0-7183 GCF_052114665.1 Stenotrophomonas sp. 2YAF22
TGTGCGGGGACGCCGTGAACCCATCCCTGGGGGCTTGGTCGCCGCATCCATGCGGCTCACACCCCGCACACCCACGGCACCCCGGCTCATACAGTTCCGCGAGAGCTGATAGTAGATCCACGCCATGCGTGGATTGGGGTCCGGCAGAAAATAGGGTCAGATCCCTTTCCCAAGGGAAAGGAATCTGACCCGGATCACGCTGCGGCGATGCCGATCAACCGCGCTGGCGCACGACCTCGAACAGGCTGACGCCGGCCGCGACCGAGACGTTCAGGCTCTCGATCTCGCCCGGCATCGGAATCTTGACCAGGCCATCGCAGTTTTCGCGGGTCAGGCGGCGCAGGCCGTCGGCTTCGCCGCCCAGCACCAGGGCGATGTTGCCCTTCAGGTCCAGCTGGTAAAGCGACGCAGTGGCCTCACCGGCCAGGCCGTAGATCCACACGCCCTGCTTCTGCAGGTCCTTCAGGCAGCGCGACAGGTTGGTCACCGCCACCACCGGGATGCGGTCGGCAGCGCCGGCCGAGGTCTTGCGCACGGTGGCATTGACCGTGGCCGACTTGTCCTTGGGAATGATGACGGCGGTGGCGCCGGCAGCGGCAGCCGAGCGCAGGCAGGCGCCGAGGTTGTGCGGGTCCTGCACCTCGTCCAGCACCAGCAGCAGGGCCTTGCCTTCCGCAGCGGTTACCAGGCCTTCCAGCTCGTTCTCGTTGTAGGTGCGGGCGGCGGCATAGCGTGCAGCCACGCCCTGGTGGCGCACCGAACCGCCCACGCCGTCCAGCGCCTGGCTGTTGACCTTGCGCACGTCGATGCCCTTGCGGCGGGCGTTTTCCTCGATTTCGACCAGGCGCGGGTTCTTCGCACCGGCCTCGACCAGCACTTCGCGGACGTTCTCGGCGTCGTTCTCGATGGAGGAGGCGACGGCGTTGACGCCGACGATCCACTGGCTGTTCTTGCTCATGCGGGCAGGACCGGAAAGGGGGTGGCTATGGTAGAGCATCAGGGGCGGCCGCGCTTCGCGCTCGCCGGGCATGGCCCGGCGCTACCCGCCGTTCACCCTTCGGCCGAACGGCTGCGCGGCGGCCAGTGCGGGGTGTCGTGGTCGGGATGCTGATGGGAAACGACCGTGGCCAGGAATTCCAGCGCGGCCATGTCCTGTTCCGTACGGCGTGCCGGCAGCCGGCCAAGCCCATCGACGAAGGGCAGCTTGCGCTCGACGCCGTACTGAAGGGTCGGCGGCAGGCGTTCAGGCTGGTCGAAGGCACCGGCGGCCACCGCCACGCCATCGGGGGCTTCATAGGTCAACGGCGTGCCACAGTCGGCGCAGAAGCCGCGCCGCACTACGTTGGAGGACTGGAAATAGCGCGGTTGGCCACGGGTCCAGCTGAACTGCACACCGCGCACCGACACCAGCGGCGCGTAATACGCGCCGAASGCCTTCTGGCACATCCGGCAATGGCAGATCGAGCTGTCGGTCAGCTCGCCCCGCGCCTGGAAGCGGATCGCGCCGCACTGGCAGCCGCCGCTGTATTCGGGTTGGCCCTGCATTGCTGCTTTCCTCCGGAACATCGTGTCGACCAAGGTCGACACCTACCGATGGGGAGCGTGTCGAGCAAGCTCGACACCTACCGATGGGAACGTGCCGCCCGGGACCGGCGCCTACCGGGATGGGCGGCGCCGGCGTGGTGGGTGCCGACCGTTGGTCGGCACAGCTTTCAATACTTCTTCTTCGCGCGCTTGGCCGGCTTGCCGCGCTCGGGCAGCGGGGCCGCGCCTGCTTCCTCTTCCTCGCCCTTGTGCTCGACCAGGCGGAAGTCGATCTTGCGCTCTTCCATGCTGGCCTTCAGCACCAGGATGCGCACCTGGTCACCCAGGCGGTAACTGCTGCCACGGCGCTCACCGGTCAATGTCTTGCGGGTCGCGTCGAACTTGTAATAGTCCTGCGGCAGCTGGGTCACATGCACCAGGCCCTGTACCTTCGAGTCGGCCAACTCCACGAACAGGCCGAAACTGGTCACGCCGCTGATCACGCCGTCGAACTGGCCACCCACGTGCTTTTCCATCCACGCGGCGCGGTAACGCTCATCCACCTCGCGCTCGGCCTCATCGGCACGACGCTCACGCTCGGAACACTGCAGTGCCAGTGCGGCCATCTCGCGGGCGTTGTAGGTGAACTTCTCCAGCGGCTTGCCCGACAGCGCATGCTTGATCGCACGATGCACCAGCAGATCCGGGTAACGACGGATCGGCGAGGTGAAGTGCGCGTATGCCTCCAGCGCCAGGCCGAAGTGGCCGTTGTTGTCCGGGCTGTACACGGCCAGGCTCTGGCTGCGCAGCAGCACCGATTCCAGCAGCGTGGCATCGGGACGGTCGCGGATCTTCTTCAGCAGCTTGGTGTAATCGCCCGGGCGCACCTTCGACCACGGCGGCAGGCTCAGCTTGAACTCCTTGAGGAATTCCAGCAGATCGGCGTACTTGGTCTCCGGCGGCTTCTCATGCACGCGGTAAGGCGCCGGCACATGGCGCGACAACAGGTACTTTGCCGCCTCCACGTTGGCCGCGATCATGCATTCCTCGATCAGCTTGTGCGCATCGTTGCGCACCAGCATGCCGGCCTGGGTGACTTCGCCCCGGTTGTCGAGCACGAAGCGGACTTCGCTGCTTTCAAATTCGATCGCGCCACGCTTGGTGCGCGCCTTGGACAGCACCTTGTACAGCTGGTGCAGGCGCTGCACCTGCGGCAACAGATCGCCGATGAAGGCCTTGGCACCGGCGTCATCCTCGCCCACTGCCTGCCACACTTGGGTGTAGGTCAGGCGCGCGTGCGAATTCATCACCGCTTCGTAGAAGCGCGAGCCGGTGACCTGGCCCTCGCGGTCGATCTGCATGTCGCAGACGAAGCACATGCGGTCGACCTTCGGCATCAGCGAACAGATACCGTTGGACAACGTCTCCGGCAGCATCGGTACCACGAAGCCCGGGAAGTACACCGAGGTGGCGCGCTTCTGTGCTTCATCGTCCAGCGGCGTGCCGGGACGGACATAGTTGGAGACATCGGCAATGGCCACCACCAGGCGGAAGCCATCGGCGTTCGGCTCGCAGTACACCGCGTCGTCGAAGTCCTTGGCGTCCTCGCCATCGATGGTGACCAGCGGCGTGCTGCGCATGTCGACGCGGTCACCGATCATCGCCGGCTCGACCACCAGCGGCACCGAGGCGGCTTCGTCCAGCACCTCCTGCGGGAACTCGAACGGCAGTTCGTGGCCGTGAATCGCGGTCTCCACCACCAGCGATGCGGTCAGCTTGTCGCCGAGCACGGCGATGATGCGGCCGATCGGCGGACGGCGGCTGTCCGGTGCCTGGGTCAACTCGCAGACGACCAGCTGGCCATCGCGCGCACCGCCGATCTGATCCGGTGGCACCTGCACGTTGCGCTGGATGCGCTTGTCATCAGGCACCACGTAGTTGATGCCCATCTCGACGCTGAAGCGGCCGATCAGGCGGGTCATGCCGCGCTCGAGCACGCGGGCAATGCTGCCTTCGCGACGGCCGCGATGATCGATGCCCGTAACACGCGCCAACACCTTGTCGCCGTGCATCACCTTGCGCATTTCATACGGCGGCAGGAACAGATCGTCGCCGCCCTCGACTGGGCGCAGGAAGCCGAACCCTTCCGGATTGGCGATCACCACGCCGGTGACCAGGTTCAACGTCTGGATGGGCGCGAAGCCGCCGCGTCGGTTCTGCACCAGCTGGCCATCGCGGACCATGGCGCCGAGACGGCGCGACAGCGCTTCGGCACGGTCCGGTGCGGTCAGGCCCAGGCGCGCGCCGAGTTCCTCAGCCGTCTGCGGCCCTTCGCAGCGTTCCAGCAGGGCCAGGATGGCCTCGCGGCTGGCGATGGGTTGTTCGTACTTTTCCGCTTCGCGGGACGCATAGGGATCGTCGATCACCTTGCCCGTCGGCGGCAGCTTGCGGCCCGGCGCCGGACTTGGCGGCTCGGCGTTGCGGCGGCCACGTCCTGGAGGCGGTGCACCGCCTTCGGCCAGTGCGGGGAGCCAGCCCGGCAACGGCTTGCCCGGCTTGTTGTTGCGGGCAGTGCCCTGCTTGGTGCCCTTGTTGGGGGCTTCACTGCGGGACTTGCTCCCGCCCTTGCTTGGTTTTTTGGTAGTCATCGCCCTCCATGGTAGCCGCTGTGGGCGTGCAGAACGGGTCAGCAAACACGTTGAAGAACCCCCATTAAGAATTTTCAGGAAATCGTTGACAGGCCCCGGGTTCATCTTCACAATTGCGCCTCTGGAACGCCCAGATGGCGGAATTGGTAGACGCACTAGTTTCAGGTACTAGCGGGTAAAACCGTGGAGGTTCGAGTCCTCTTCTGGGCACCAACGAAAAAACTCCTCGCTTCGGCGGGGATTTTTTTTGCCTGTAATCCGGCTGCCGCACCCATCCACGCATGGCGTGGATCTACTGAGCGCGTTGGACGCAGGAATTTCAGAAGGGTGTTGACACCTCCGTCACGGCACCCCATAATTCTCCTCCTCGACGCCCAGGTGGCGGAATTGGTAGACGCACTAGCTTCAGGTGCTAGCGGGGGCAACTTCGTGGAGGTTCGAGTCCTCTCCTGGGCACCATGTCGAGAATGAAAAACACCCGCGAAAGCGGGTTTTTTCTTGTCTGGCGTCCGGTCGGCGTCACCACCACGAACGCAGCATCAGCTCCAGGCCCAGCAACAGCAGGAAGCCGAGGAAGCAGGCACGGAACACGCGCGCACTGATGCGCTGGCGGATCACCTGCCCCAGCCACATGCCCAGCAACGCCGGCAGCACCGCCAGCGCGCTCAACCCCAGCTGCTGCACGCCAAACGCACCATTGAGCACCAGCCCGGTGGTCAGCGAGATTGTCGATACGGTGAACGCCAGGCCCAGTGCCTGCACCAGCTCCTCGCGCTGCAACCCCAGCGACTGCAGGTACGGCACCGCCGGCATGACGAACACGCCGGTCGCGCCGGTGACCACGCCGGACACCGCCCCGACCAGCGGCCCCAGCCAGCGCTCGCGCCGCTGCGGTACGCGGAACACCGGCGCCACCAGCGCGTACAGCGCATACACCATCAGCGCCACGCCCAACGCGGCGCGCGAGGCATCACGATCCACCCGCACCAGCAGCGCGGCCGAACCCAGCGTCACCACCACCACGGCCAGCATCATCGGCCACAGCCGCCGCAGGGTGCGGCCCAGTGATGGCCCGGACAGCAACTGCCAGGCATTGGTGACGAAGGTAGGAATGAACAGCATCGAGGCCGCCGCCACCGGCGACAACGCGCCGCCCAGCAATCCCATCGCCACCGTCGGAAGGCCCATGCCGGTCACGCCCTTGACCACCCCGGCCAGCACGAACACCACCACCAGCAATCCATAGAAGTATGTCGTCTCGTTCATGCCGCCATTGGAGCCGGCGCCGCAGGCGCGCACAATGCGGTCTTCCCGCCTGCGCCTTCGGACCAGCCGAAGGCAGGGCCGAGCGGAGCAAACGACATGCGTCTGGACATTGCCGATCTGCGCCTGTTCCTGGCGGTGGCCGAAGCCGGCAGCATCACTGCCGGCGCGGTGGAGGCGAATCTGGCACTGGGATCGGCCAGCGAACGCCTGCGCGCCATCGAAACCGACGCTGGCACGGCGCTGCTCACCCGTCACCCGCGCGGCATCAGCCTCACCGAAGCGGGTGCCGCACTGGCCCATCACGCGCGCCTGATCCTGCAGCAGCAGGCGCAGCTGCGCGGCGAACTGCAGGCGTTCGCCCACGGCGCTCGAGGCACGCTGCACCTGTACGCCAACACCGCGGCATTGACCAACTATCTGCCCGCGCGACTGGCCCCATGGCTGGCAGAGCGCCCTCGCCTGCGCGTGGAACTGCACGAACGCACCAGCAATGAAGTCGTGCGCGCGATCCGTGCCGGCCAGGCAGAGGCCGGCATCATCAGTGATGCTGTTCCCGCCGATGGACTGCGTCGTCATGTCGTTGCCGAAGACCCGCTGATGATGATGCTGCCGGCAGGCCATCGCTTCGCCGCCCGGCGTTCGCTCGACTTCAGCGATGTGCTGGGCGAGACCTTTGTTGCCCTGGCCGACGGCAATGCGCTGCAGACCTATATCGAAGAGCTGGCGGCAGAGGCCGGACGCACGCTCGACGTGCGCATCCGCATGAAGACCTTTGAAGGCCTTTGCACGATGGTGGGCCATGGCATCGGCGTGGGCATCGCGCCGCGCACGATCGCGCGGCAACATCGACGGGCCACCGGCATCGTCGCCGTTGCACTCGGCAACGCGTGGGCACAACGCCGGCTGTGCGCCGCGTTCGCCGACTGGAAATCACTCTCGCCACCGATGCGCAGCCTGCTGCTGCATCTGGATGTGGACGCGGAAGCCGGTGCAGAAAAAAATGTGTGAAATGGTGTTGACACATATCCAGCCTTCCTGCAAAATTCTCCTCCTGAGTCGCCCAGGTGGCGGAATTGGTAGACGCACTAGCTTCAGGTGCTAGCGGGGGCAACTTCGTGGAGGTTCGAGTCCTCTCCTGGGCACCATGACTCAGACAATGATCAAACCCGCGCAAGCGGGTTTTTTCATGTCCAGCGTTTGCCGGGATCACGCGCGTCCATCCACGCATGGCGTGGATCTACTGGAATTCGCATGCATGCGTGGATGCAGTGCAAACAAAAACCCCGCCTTCCGGCGGGGTTTTGTTTTTCAGCAACAGCGATCGATCAGTGCCCGCCACCGGCGGCAGCACCCGCGCCCGCACCGAAGGGCGGCTTGGCCAGCCACAGGAACGAGATGATCGCCAGGAAGATCCAGCCCAGCAGGAAGAAGATGTCGTTGAAGCCCATCTGCGATGCCTGGTGGTTGATCATGTTGTTCAGCACCGCCGCACCATGTTGCAGGTCGCCCTGCCCCATCGCCGCCACCTGGTCCTGCATGCCCGGCTGATAGGCCGAGATGTGCTCGGTCAGGTCCGCGTGATGCACCTGCGTGCGACGCGCCCAAAGCCAGGTGGTCAGCGAGGCGGCGAAGCTGCCGCCCAGCGTGCGCAGGAATGTGGCCAGGCCCGAGCCGGCCGCAATCTCACGACCATCCAGGTCCGACAGCAGGATCTGCAGCACCGGCATGAAGAACAACGCCACGCC
>NZ_JBFRFE010000168.1:0-7155 GCF_052114665.1 Stenotrophomonas sp. 2YAF22
GTCTTCCACGCTTGAGCGGCGCTCAACGGTAGCGCCGGGCCATGCCCGGCACTACCAGGAATCAAGCAGCAGGCTTCTTGACCACCGAAGACGGCACCAGCCAGCGCGCGGCGTGGATGCCCAGCTCGTACAGCAGGCACATCGGGATCGCCAGCATCAGCTGCGACACCACATCCGGCGGAGTCAGGATCGCAGCGAGCACGAAGATGCCGACGATCGCGTAGCCGCGTCCTTCCTTGAACTGCTGCGGCGTGATCCAGCCCAGCAGCACCAGGATCACCATCGCCACCGGCAGCTCGAAGCTGCCGCCGAAGGCGAAGAAGATCGCCAGCACGAAGTCCAGGTAGGCATTCGCATCCGGCGTGATCGCGATCACTTCCGGGCTGAAGGTGGTGAGGAAGTGGAAGACCGCCGGCAGCACCAGGAAATAGGCAAAGGCGCAGCCGGTGTAGAACAGCAGCACCGAGGAGACCAGCAACGGCATCGCCAGGCGCTTCTCGCGTGCATACAGGCCCGGCGCGACGAAGGCCCACAGCTGGTACAGCAGCCATGGCACGGCCACGAACAGGGCCACGAAGAACGTCAGCTTCAACGGCGCGAAGAAGGCGCCGGCCGGGTTGGTGGCGATCATCGTCTGCCCATTGGGCAACTGCGAGATCAACGGCTCGGCCAGTGCGTTGTAAAGCTTCTGGGTAAACGGCAGCAGGCCCAGCAGCACAACGCCCAGCCCCAGCAGCGCACGCACCAGGCGCGCGCGCAGTTCAACCAGGTGTTCCACCAGCGAACTTTCGCCGAAGTCGTGTTCGCTCATGACGGGCGCTCCGTGCGCGCGGGCGTTTCGGTCGCGGTATCAGCAACGGCATCGCCCGCAGCTTCAGCGGTGGCGGGCGCAATGGCTGCACCTTCAGTCGACGCCACCACTGGCTCGGTCGCATCCGCCAGATGTGGGGGCTGTTCGGCCGGGGCCGGTGCACGCACCTGCTGCGCCAGCGTGTCGCTGTGCTGTTGCATCTGTTCGGCTTCGCGGCGCATGGCTTCGCCGCTGGCACGCAGCTGGTTCTCGGTGTCCTGCATGCCCTGGCGCACGTCCTGCATCTGCCGCTTGATGTCTTCGGCCTGCAGTTCGCGTTCCAGTTCCTGCTTGACCGAATCCCATTGATTACGCGCGCGGCGTACCCACAGTCCGGCGAAGCGGGCCGCCTTGGGCAGGCGCTCAGGACCGAGCACCACCAAGGCGACAACCGCGATCACCAGCAGTTCGCTGAAGCCGATATCAAACACCGCAACCGCTCCGGATCAACGCGGCTTGCGGTCGTGCTCGTCCTGCGCGGTGCGCGAGGCGTCCTGGCTGCGCGACTCATCGCCCAACTGTGCGTTCGGCTTGTCGTCGTCGTGCATGCCCTTCTTGAATTCCTTGACCGCCGAGCCGAGGTCCTTGGCACCACTGGTCAGGCGCTTGGTGCCGAACACCAGCAGGACGATGGCGAGCACGACCAACCAATGCCAGATGCTGAAACTGCCCATAAGTCGCTCGTTACGTTAGTGATCAGATTGCCGAGCATAGCGCACCGGCTGTTAGCCGGCGCGCGTGACGAAAGTCAGTTGTTGCCCAGTGTTTCAGTGCGGATTTCACCGTCGTTGACCGGCTGGAAACCCTGCTGGGCCGGCGGCGGGGTCTGCGGAACGGCCTGCAGCGGCGCCGTGGTCGCTTCAGCAGGCGCCGCTGGCGCTGCCTGAACAGGCTGCGGGGCAGGCGCTGCAGCGGCCGCCGGACGCGGTGCGTCATTGCCGCCATTGCGGTTGTTGCGCGCCGCGTAGGTGGCCTCTTCCAGGCGATCACGGAAAGCGACCACATCCATTGAAGGCGAGCCAGCCGCGCGGCCCTCGAAGATCATCCGCGGGGTGGTGTTGCTGCCGTAGGCGTCAAGGTTGGCAGCATCGTCGATCTGCAGGATCGCACCATCCAGGGCCACGCCARCGAACAGGCCGCGGGCGCGCGACCACGACCAGATCTCGGCCTTCAGCTGGCCATCGGTAGCGGCGGCGGCATTGCGGCCCACCGGGCCGGCAGCCACACCGGCATCGGCGCCGAGAGTGAATTTGCCGTTGACGAGGTTGTCCAGGCTGCGGTCGTTGCGGAACACGAGCACAACGTCGGAGGACTGCACACCGGCCTGGAAGCCGATGCTGCCACCGGTAAGCTTGATGAATACCGGGTTGGACCACGCACCATTGGGCATGCGCACCGACATCAGACCGTGGCCACGACGTCCACCGATCACCAGACCGGCCTTGATCGTGTCGGGAATGACGATGACCGCGCGGCCTTCGTCGAGCAATTTGTCCGGAATGCCCTGTTCGGGGATTCCCTGGATTTCAGCCAGTACACGCACCGCGTTGCGGGCGCGCTGGTCTTCCTGCGGTCCGGCCATGGCCTGGCTGGACAGCAGGCTGGCGGCGATCAGCAGGGCTTGGATCGGGCGACGCATGGCAGGCTCCAGAAGTCAGTCCATAGGAAGATATAGCAGAAGATATAGCAAGTGACTGAAATTAGTAGTGTTGTGATGAATCTCCAATGAGCGTTGCCTGCTCATATCGCCCTTGTCGATGACAACGATCCAAACCCTGCATACCGACGTGACGATGGAATCGGCGACAATACCGCCCATGCTCGACGCACCCGATACCGCCGTATTGGCGGTCAACCTAGGCACGCCCGAGACGCCGACGGCTCCCGCTGTTCGTCGTTACCTGGCCGAATTCCTGTCCGACCCGCGCGTGGTCGCCATACCGGCACTGCTGTGGCAGCCCTTGCTGCGCGGCCTGATCCTGCCGTTACGCAGTGGCCGTTCGGCCGCCAAGTACGCCCAGGTGTGGCTGCCGGAAGGCTCGCCGCTGATGGTCCACACCCGCCAGTTGGCGCAGGCGATGCAGGCATTGCTGCCAACGCTGCGCGTACGCCATGCGATGCGCTACGGCGAACCGGCGCTGACCACCGAACTGGATCGGCTGGCCAGCGAGGGCGTGCGCCGCATCGTGGTCTTGCCGCTGTATCCGCAATATTCGACCACCACCACCGCCTCGGTCGAAGACCGCGTGGAGGCGTGGCAGCGCAGGAACCCGCAGGTCACCGTCAGCCTGGTGCAGGACTATTCGATCGATCCGGACTGGGTCGCCGCCGTCGCCGGCTCGATCCAGCGCTTCTGGCAGCAGCAGGGTCGCGGCCAGAAGCTGATGTTCTCCTTCCATGGCATTCCGCAGCGCCTTGCCGATGCCGGCGATCCCTATCCGCAGCGCTGCGAGGCCAGTGCACGTGCGATCGCCGCGGCGCTCGGCCTGGGCGCGGACGACTGGCAGATGGGTTACCAGTCGCGCTTCGGCCGCGAACGCTGGCTGCAGCCCTACGCCGAACCCAGCCTGTGGGAACTGGCCGAGGCTGGGGTAAAACAGATCGACGTGGTCTGCCCCGGCTTTGCCACCGACTGCCTGGAAACACTGGAAGAAGTCGCCATGGGCTTCACCGAAACACTGGCCGAGCGCGGCGCACAGATGCGCTACATCCCCTGCCTCAACGCCGCACCGGAACACGCCCGCGCACTGGCTCGGCTGGCCGTGGCCTCGCTGGCATGAGCCTGCAGCCGTTTGAGCTGCAGGTCGCGGGCGTCCGTGTYGCCGGCCTGCGCCGGCCGGGTGAGGGTCCGCGGGTGCTGGCCCTGCACGGCTGGCTCGACAATGCGGCCAGCTTCGTTCCGCTGGCGCCGCATCTGCCGCACCTGGACCTGGTGGCGATCGATCTGCCCGGGCATGGCCACAGCGCGCATCTGCCGATCGGGGCGATGTACACCACGCCAGCAGCGATCACCCATGTCCTCGATGTCGCCGATGCACTGGGCTGGGACCGGTTCACCCTGATCGGCCATTCGATGGGTGCCGGCATCGCCAGCCTCGCCGCAGCGGTCAGTGATCGCATCGAACGGCTGGTCGCCATCGAGGCACTCGGCGGCCTGCGCGGGCCGGAGGAAGAAACTGCCAGCCGCCTGCGCGAGCACGTCGACGCCACCCGAGCACTGGCACGCAAGCAGCTGCGCGTGTTCCCGGACCTGGCTGCACCGATCCGGGCGCGGATGATGACCAATCAGCTCAGCGAAGGCTGCGCACGCCTGCTGGTCGAACGCGGTGTCGAGCCGGTCGAAGGCGGCTATCGCTGGTGCAGCGACCCGCGCCTGATGCTGCCCACCGCGATCCGCCTCAGCGAAGGCCAGATCGACAACCTGCTGCAGGCCATCACCTGCCCGACCCAGGTGATCTATGCCACGCCTGCGCAGTCGTACTATCCCGAGCCGATGCGCAGCGAGCGCCTGCAGCACCTGCGTGACGGCCGCCTGGCGGTATTCCCCGGCAACCATCATCTGCACATGGAACACCCGGCAAAGATTGCCGCGGTCATCGATGCATTCCTGAGCGGAAACAGCAACGCGCGCTGACCATCGTCGGCTGCGCGCACTTCACTCTGCGCCAGTGCGGCCGATAGAACGGTAGTGGGCCCCTGCGTCCACAGCACGCAGGCCCTTTGTGCCTGCGGCTCGTTCCTGGTTCTGCAAGGAAGACCGCATGTCCCGTCTGCTGCACCGTCATCCACAGGATGTGGTCACGGTGTCCGTCCTCCGCGTCGCTGCCTGCGCCGCATTCCCCGAATTCCCCGACCGTGCCGTCGTTGCGCTCATCCGCGCAGCGCGTTGCATGGCCGCTGCCGTCCGTTGATCCAGGAGTTGCCGATGTCCATTGCGTCCTCCCGCCCGCCCGACCAGGGCCGTGTCCCTTATCTGCAACAGCTGGCCCAGCGAGGCGATCGTCGCCTGCTGCTGGGCAGCGTGGTATTCGCAGCGATCGGCCTTGTGCTTGCCGTGCGCGGCACGTCGGTGCCCGCTGCGAGCACCGTTGTCGCCGCAGTGCTGCCAGCCGCCTGGCTGGGCTGGCGCCAGGCCGGCCATGCGCTCGCGCGAAACGGGCTGGCCGTAGTGCTTTCACTGCAGTTGAGCCTGCTCTGTCATATCAGCGGATTGAATGCCGCATTGCCCATCGCGCTGCTGCTGGGCGTGCTGCTCATCCAGCGTGACCGCATGCCGTTGTGGCTGGCCGGCGCCGTGGGTGTCAGTGCGTTGCTGGCGCCGTTGCTTGATGGGGCGGCCGTCCTGCCGCCGCTGTTGAATGCCATGGCCCTGGCGGTGCTGACGCTGGTGCTGGGCCAGACCGCCGCCCGCCTGCGCCAACAGAGTGAAGCGCTGGGTCACGGACCGCACCGCCTGGCCGCATTGGCGCGTGACATCGCCACGGGCGCCGACCTCGGCGCACACACCGACGCACGCAACTACGCACCCGGTTCCCTGGCCCACGCGCTGGCCGATACCGCACGCCATGTGCAGGCGCAGCGCGGCCGCGAGGCCGAAGCACATGCCGAGAACGCGCAGATCCGCCAGGCACTGGATGCCTCGCGCACGGCGATGATGATTGCCGACAACGATCACGTCATCCGCTACGTCAACCGCTCGGTGGTGGCGCTGCTGCGCAACCAGCAGGCCACGCTGCGCCAGGCCTTCCCCGATTTCGACGCCGAGCGGCTGGTCGGCAGCAGCATCCATCGCTTCCATGCCAACCCTGACCGCATCCGCGGCATCCTCAATGGGCTGCAGGCGACACACAACGGCAAGGTGCGGATCGGGCCGGTGCACTTCGCCCAGGTCGTCACCCCGGTGTTCGACGCACAGGGCGCTCGCCTGGGTTTTGCGGTGGAATGGCATGACCGTACCCACGAACTGACGCTGGAGAATGCCGTCGCCGGGATTGTCGATGCCGCCGCGCAGGGTGATCTGGAACAGCGCCTGCAGGCCAGCGAAGGCGCCAGCTTCCTCGACGGCCTGACCGGGGGCATCAACCAGCTGCTGGACACACTGGGCAGCACGGTCGACGAAGTGCGGCAGATGCTTTCGGCGATGGCCAACGGCGATCTCGACCGTCGCATGCAGGGCGAGTACCACGGCGCGTTCGCCGCCATCCAGCGCGATGCCAACGCCACCGCCGGCCAGCTGGCGCGCATGGTCGGCCACATCCAGCACTGCGCCACCACCATCAGCACGGCCGCCAGCGAAATCGCCGCCGGCAACGGCGCGCTGTCCGAGCGCAGCGAGCGACAGGCCGCTCATCTGCAGGAAACGGCCGCCTCGATGGAGGAGCTGACCGCCACCGTGCGCCAGAACGCAGCGCATGCGCGCCAGGCCAGCGAGCTGGCCGCCTCCACCCAAGACGCAGCAAGTGATGGCAACCACGCCATGCAGCGGGTGGTCGACACCATGCAGGCCATCGAGGGTGCGTCGAAGCGGATCGGCGACATTACCGGTGTGATCGACGGCATTGCCTTCCAGACCAACATTCTCGCGCTCAACGCAGCGGTTGAAGCGGCACGCGCCGGCGAGCAGGGGCGCGGGTTCGCGGTCGTCGCCAGCGAGGTCCGTGTGCTCGCGCAGCGATCGGCGGCGGCGGCCCAGGAGATCAAGGTCCTCATCGACGAGGCAGGACGTCAGGTCGGCGAGGGCGCCCAGTTGGTGGCCGATGCCGGACAGCGCATGCAGGGCATCGTCGGCGGCGTGGAGAACGTAAGCCACCTGATGCGCGAGATCTCGGCGGCGTCACAGGAGCAGTCCTCCGGTATCGAGCAGATCAACCAGACGGTGGTGCAGATGGACCAGGCCACGCAGCAGAACGCGGCGCTGGTGGAAGAAGCCACTGCGGCGGCACGTGAACTGCAATCGCAGGCAGGTGCACTGAACCAGGCGGTATCGGTGTTCCGGCAGCGCGAGGCCGCGTTGATCGACTGAGCCGCAGGCCTGCTCCCTTGAAGAAAGGCGGCGCCCGCAGGGCGCCGCCTTTTTGTTGGGCGTGGTTCCCGGCGAGGTTGTTTGACTCAACGGGTACGAAGGCAATCCGTTCAAGGCTGCCCGCGACACGATGATGAGGGTCGGGGCACCTGCTACTGCGGCGAAGCATATCCGCCAGCTCTGTGCTCCACAGAATGCGGCACTCCCTGGGCGCCGCATCTACGCGTGGGTGCTGAGTCCCGGTAGTGCCGGCCGCTGGCCGGCAACCTCATGAACATCACGC
>NZ_JBFRFE010000169.1:0-7065 GCF_052114665.1 Stenotrophomonas sp. 2YAF22
CCATGACATGGACGATCCGTACCTGGTGGTGGCCGCCGACAAGGGCACCGCGACCTTCTCCGACATCGCCAACGGCCTGGCCATTGCCCACGGCTTCTGGATGGGTGATGCGTTCGCCTCCGGCGGTTCGGTCGGTTACGACCACAAGGGCATGGGYATCACCGCSMRSGGCGCGTGGGAGTCGGTCAAGCGCCACTTCCGTGCACTGGGCCGTGACAGCCAGACCCAGGACTTCACCGCGGTTGGCGTCGGCGACATGTCCGGCGACRTGTTCGGCAACGGCATGCTGCTGTCGCGCCACATCCGCCTGGTCGCTGCGTTCGACCACCGCCACATCTTCCTGGACCCGAATCCGGATGCAGCGACCACGTTCGTCGAACGTGAGCGTCTGTTCACCGTGCCACGTTCGAGCTGGGCGGATTACGACGCCAAGCTGATCAGCAAGGGCGGCGGCGTGTATCCGCGCAGCCTGAAGTCGATCGAGATCACCCCGCAGGTGCGTGAGGTGCTGGGCCTGGACGAGAGCGTCAAGGCGCTGTCGCCGAACGATCTGATGAGCGCCATCCTGAAGGCGCCGGTCGACCTGCTGTGGAACGGCGGCATCGGTACCTATGTCAAGGCCGCCAGCGAGCAGCACAGCGATGTCGGCGACCGCGCCAACAACGCCCTGCGCGTGAACGGTGGCGAGCTGCGCTGCAAGGTGGTGGGCGAGGGCGGCAACCTGGGCATGACCCAGCTGGGCCGCATCGAAGCCGCCCAGGCTGGCGTGCTGCTCAACACCGACTTCATCGACAACTCGGCCGGTGTGGATACCTCCGACCATGAAGTCAACATCAAGATCCTGCTCAACGATGTGGTGCGGGCCAAGAAGCTGACCGTCGAGCAGCGCAACAAGCTGCTGGCATCGATGACCGATGAAGTCGCCGCACTGGTGCTCAACGACAACTACCGCCAGAACCAGGCTCTGAGCCTGATGGAGCGGATGGCGGTCAAGCGCCTGGGTTCCAAGCAGCACTTCATCCGTACCCTGGAACAGCAGGGCCTGCTGGATCGCCAGATCGAGTTCCTGCCGTCCGATGCCGAACTGTCCCAGCGCAAGGCACGCGGCCAGGGCCTGACCCGTCCGGAACTGTCGGTGCTGCTGTCCTATTCCAAGCTGGTGGCGTTCGCCCAGCTGCTGGATTCGGACATCCCGGAAGATCCGTACCTGTCCAAGGAACTGCAGCGTTACTTCCCGACGCCRCTGCAGAAGAAGTACGCCGACGCGATGGAGCGTCACCGCCTGAAGCGTGAAATCATCGCCACGGCCGTGACCAACCAGACCATCAACCGCATGGGCGCTACCTTCCTGATGCGCATGCAGGAAGACACCGGCCGTTCCATTGCCGAGGTCGCCAAGGCCTACACCATCAGCCGCGAAACGCTGGATGCACGCGCGCTGTGGGCGCAGATCGACGCCCTCGACGGCACCCTTCCGGAGTCGGTACAGATCGACGCGCTGGAAGTGATCTGGAAGCTGCAGCGTTCGTTCGTGCGTTGGCTGCTGTCGCGCCCGGGCCCGATGCCGGGCATCACCGAGGYGGTCAACCGCTACCAGGGTCCGTTCAACGACATCCGTGTTGCTTCGGGTGTGCTGCCGGATTCGCAGCGTCCGACCTACGAAGCCCTGGTGGCCGAGTGGAAGGAAAAGGGCCTGCCGTCGGCGCTGGCACAGCAGCTGGCCGAACTGCACTTCCTGGAACCGGCGTTCGACATCATCGAACTGGCCCGTACCCGCAAGCTGAAGCCGGTGGATGTGTCCAAGATCCACTTCCGCCTGGGCGATGCCCTGCAGCTGCCCTGGCTGTTCGAGCAGATCGACGCGCTGGAGGTCAATGGCCGCTGGCACGCCGTGGCCCGTGGCGTGTTGCGCGACGAGCTGGCTGCACACCACCGCAGCCTGGCCGGTCAGGTGCTGGCCACCAAGGGCAGCACCGCTGAAGCCAAGGTGGCCGCGTGGATCGGTCGTGACGACAGCAGCCTGCGCTTCACCCTGGCGATGCTGGCCGAACTGGCCGAGCAGAAGACCCTGGACTACCCGACCGTTTCGGTCGCGGTGCAGCGCCTGGGTCAGCTCGCTGCCCACGGCGCGTAAGTGATGTAGTGCCAGGCCACGCCTGGCATGCGTGAACCGGAACGGCCCCGCGAAAGCGGGGCCGTTCTTGTTTTGGGGGTAGCTCCGGCCGCTGGCCGGCAACCTCTTGGGCCTCTCCGCAGATAGGCGGTTGCCGGCCAGCGGCCGGCACTACCGGGTATGCTCTTGCTGGCACACCCACCCGGATCCACCGATGAGCAACACCCCCCGCATCGCTTTCCTGGCCAGTACCACCGAACCTGCACAGATGGCACGCGCAGCGATGGTCTCGCGCTATGGCGACCACGCCCCGGGCCAGGCCGATGTGCTGTGCCCGCTGGGCGGCGATGGCTTCATGCTGCAGACCCTGCATCGTCACGGACACTTGGGCAGGCCGGTATTCGGTATGAAGCTGGGCACGGTGGGTTTCCTCATGAACCAGTACCGCGGCGACGACGACGTGCACGCGCGTATCGCCCGTGCCGAGCCGGCCCACCTGCGCCCGCTGGAAATGATGGCGCTGACCGAATCGGGCACCACCACCGGATCGCTCGCCTACAACGACGTCTCGCTGCTGCGCCAGACCCGGCAGGCGGCGCATATCGGCATCGACCTCAATGGCCAGGAGCGGGTGGGCGAACTGATCGGCGATGGCGTGCTGGTGGCCACCCCGGCCGGAAGCACCGCCTACAACTACTCCGCGCATGGGCCGGTGCTGCCGCTGGGCTCGCACACCATCGCCCTGACGCCGCTGGCCCCGTATCGTCCGCGGCGCTGGCGCGGCGCCATCCTCAAGGCCGACACCGAAGTGCGCTTCCGCGTGCTCGATCCGTACAAGCGTCCGGTCAGCGTCACCGCCGATTCGCACGAGACCCGCGATGTGGTCGAAGTGACGATCCGCGAGTCGCGCGAGCACCGGGTGACCCTGCTGTTCGACCCGGAGCACAACCTCGAAGACCGGATCCTGAGCGAACAGTTCGTTTTTTGACGACAATAGGCGGCCGGCACTGCCGACCGCTTGAAGGACCCCACCGATGGGCGACAACTCCCCCCGTTTGCTGACCGTCGCGGTGACCTCGCGTGCGCTGTTCGACCTGGAAGAAAGCCATGCGCTGTTCGAGAGCGATGGCGTGGCTGCCTATGCCGAGTACCAGCGCCAGCACGAGGACGACATCCTCGGGCCGGGCGTAGCCTTCCCGGTGGTGCGCAAGCTGCTGGCGCTGAACCAGGGCGCCAGCCCCGAGAACCCGCGCGTGGAAGTGATCCTGTTGTCGCGCAACTCGGCCGATACCGGCCTGCGCATCTTCAATTCCATCCAGCACTACGGCTTGGGCATCATCCGCGCGACCTTCACCGCCGGCGAGCCCACCTGGCCGTACGTGAAGCCATTCGGTACCGACCTGTTCCTGTCGGCCAATCCGGAATCGGTGCGCAGCGCGCTGCGCCACGGCATCGCCGCGGCAACCATCCTGCCCAAGCCACCGGGCGAGACCGCTGCTGCTGCCGCCGACCAGATCGACATCACCCGCCCGGCCGGGCAGCTGCGCATCGCGTTCGATGGTGATGCGGTGATCTTCGGCGATGAGAGCGAACGCATCTCGCGCGAGCAGGGCGTGGAAGCCTTCGGCCGGCACGAACGCGAGCGTGCGCGCGAGCCACTCAGTGGCGGTCCGTTCCGCGGTTTCCTCTCTGCGCTGCACACGTTGCAGGAAGTGTTCCCGGCCGGCGACAGCGCGCCCATCCGCACGGCGCTGGTGACTGCGCGGTCGGCACCGGCGCATGAGCGGGTGATCCGCACCCTGCGCGAATGGGGCGTGCGCCTGGACGAGGCGCTGTTCCTTGGCGGTCGACACAAGGGCCCGTTCCTGCAGGCGTTCGGTGCCGATATCTTCTTTGACGATTCGCAGCACAACATCGACAGTGCGCGTGAACACGTAGCTGCCGGCCATGTGCCGCATGGTGTCGCCAACGAGGGGTGATGCTTGCCCCGGTAGTTGCCAACCTTGGTTGGCAGTCGTTTGTATCAGTGTCCTCAAAGGCGGGCATACCGCTTACGGAGTGCCTGACATCCCCAACTGCAGGTCCACCACCTTCCAGCGCAGGCCCTGCGGTTCCAGCACTACTTTCAACGGCGGCTGGCCGGGGCCGCGATCGACGTCGACCACGAAGCGGTCCAGGGCTTCGAAGTGGTGTTCGGCGTTCTTCAGCGGTCGCGCCGGCTCGGTTGCACCCAAGGCCTCGCCGCCCTGCAGTTCGTTGCGGCCGCGCTTCCACAGCACGTGGCCCTGCAACATCGCGCCGATGCCGGTGGGGGTGACCATCGTGTCCACCGCGGCGCCGCCCAGCTGGTCACCCAACCCGTACAGCAGCGCGCCGAAGGGACTGGCAGCCACCTCGGGGCCGGCCTGGCGCACCAGGTAGTCATTGAGCTGGGCGCGCAGGCTGGTACGCACGCGTGGGAAGTCCACGTAGCGCTCCAGACGGGCGGTGTCCCGTTGTTCGATGGCCTTGGACAGGCCATGCACGGTCAGGTAGGGGCCGCCGAACCACCAGGCGGCCACCACAGCGATCAGCAGAACGAGGGCGCCAATGAGCTTCTTCATGGTGCACAGCCTGCCGCAAGTACGGCTGCCGGTGGTGAACGGCGGGTGATCCCAGCAATGCCACCGGCGCCGGTCAGAACTCCAGATCGAGCGCAGCGCACAGGTAGTCGACGAACGGGCCCAACGCCGCGAGGTCCTTGCCGAGCGTGGACAGCAGGCGCGGGCCGGTCATCGTGGCATCGTCCAGCGAACGCCACATCACCCAGTTGYGGTGCTTGAGGTCATCAATGAACTCGAAGTCAGCCGGGAAGCCGCGCGGTGGGCGCACCAGCTTCTCGGTTTCCTCGAAGTCGAAACGCCTGCGCAGCGCCGGTGCGTGCGCAGCCGCCTTCCAGCTGCCCGGGTTGTCGAGGATGAAGTGGCGGACGCGGCGCTGGGTTTCCGGTTCGGGATGCCACAGCCCGGCACCGACGAAGCTCTCGCCCGGCTGCAGGTGCACGTAGAACGAGGGCGCGGCCACTTCACGGCGGCGCTCATGGAACAGGCGCGCGCCCTGCCAGGTCTTGTACGGCGATTTGTCGTTGGAGAAACGCGCGTCGCGGTGGATGCGGAACAGCGAGCCGCCCACGCCACGCGTGTCTGCGCGGAAGTGTCCGCTGACCTCGGTCAGCGCCGGTTGCAGGTCGCCCAGCAGGCGCAGGAACGGCTGCCGCACGTGGTCTTCGTACTGCTGGCGATGGTCGTTGAACCAGGTCTTGTCGTTGTGCAACGCCAGGCTGCGCAGGAACTTGAAACTGGCATCGGAGAAATAGGTGCTCACAGCTCCTCCTGCAGGTGTTGGCCCCAGTCGCGCAGCGATTGCAGCAGCGCGGCGCGGCGGGCGTCGTCGGGTGCTTCGGCCGCCAGCGCATCCAGCTGCTGCTGGTACTGGGTCAGGTTGAGTTCGCCCATGCCTTCCTCGCCGAACAGGCGCTGGCGGCGATAGGCTTTCCAGCGTTCGCGTTCTTCCGGTGCGAGGCTGTCGGGATGATTGCGGGCGCGATAGCGGAACAGCAGTTCCGGCAGGCGCGGGTCGCGGAAGCGGCCTTCCAGTGCAGCCAACTGTTCCGGTGGCGTGGTCCGTGCCAGTGCCAGCAGCGGCTTGTCGCCGGCACCGAGGAAGCCGTCGTACAGCGAAGCGTCCACGTCGGAGACGCTCGCCGCACGCGGCTGGTTGTAGACCTGGCGCGCCTTCTCGGCCAGCTGCGGTGCGAACGCGCGCAGTCTTTCGGCCTTGGCCTCGATCGCTGCCACGTCCAGCCCGAGTCGTGCGTGGTCATCGGCGCGCAGGTGGTTCCAGGCCACCAGCGCCGGCACCTTGTTCAGGTGCACTTCCTTCAGCGGTACCCGGGCTACGCCTTCGGGCAGTTCGCTGGCGCGCAGGTACAGGCGCTGGGCGATCACTTCGGCGGGCAGTTCCAGCAGGTCATCGATGTCGCCGTCGAGGTCGAACACGATTACCCGGTTGTTGATGGTCGGATGTACCGCCAGCGGCAACACCGGTGCCGCGCACAGGCGGATGGCCGGGTAGCGCATCGAGATATGCAGCACCGGCTTCAGTGCGGTGATGTCGAGCAGGCTGCCGACGAAACGCTTGTCGCGCAGCTTCAGCGCGTAGTCCCACAGGCGCGGCTGCGACTGCTTGAACAGGCGCGCCATGCCGATCGTCGCGCGCACGTCCGACAGCGCTTCGTGGGCATCGCCCTCGCGCACGCCGTTGGCCTCGGCCAGATGCTCCAGCTTGAACGAGGCGGCGCCGTCCTCGCGCTCGGGCCAGTGGATGCCGTCCGGGCGGATGGCGTGCATCAGCCGCAGCATGTCCAGCAGGTCCCAGCGCGAGTTGCCGTTGCGCCACTCGCGTTCGTACGGGTCGTGGAAGTTGCGGAACAGGCCGTAGCGGATGAACTCGTCGTCGAAGCGCAGGGTGTTGTAGCCCAGCGCGCAGGTACCGGGGCGCGAGAGCTGCTCATTGATCCGATCGAACGCCTCGGCCTCGCTGATGCCTTCAGCCAGCGCCTGCTGCGGAGTGATGCCGGTGACCATCGTCGCCATCGGCGAGGGCAGCAGATCATCGGCTGGGCGAACGAAGAAGCTGACCGGCGTGTCGATCTCATTGAGGTCGCTGTCGGTACGGATTGCCGCGTACTGGGAGATACGGGTACGACGTGGATCCTGGCCGAAGGTTTCCAGGTCGTAGAACAGGAAGCTGTCGGCCATCAGTGCGCGCCCTCCAGCACCGGCAGCCGCGCATGGATCTGCGCCTCCAGTGCGTTCCAGTCGATGTTGTCCAGGACGAGTGGCTGCTCTACGTCCAGGAATCCCCGAGCGCGCAGGGCGCACGCGGCCTGGCCACGGGCAAGATCTTCAGCC
>NZ_JBFRFE010000170.1:0-7064 GCF_052114665.1 Stenotrophomonas sp. 2YAF22
GGGGGCTTGGCCGCGGCATCCATGCCGCGGACACCCCCGCAACCGGACCCACCCCGCCTTCGACRGATCTCCGCGATCTGTCGGAATGGCATGGSCTGCTCTTGGTAGGTGTCGACCTTGGTCGACACAGTAGATCCACGCCATGCGTGGATGAATCCAAACGTGCCGACCAAGGTCCGCACCTACCGGGTCAGAGGCCCTGCATCAACGCCATCTGCGCCGAATGCGGGGCTTCGTCGTGGGCCGGTGCGCGCTTGTGGTAGATGCCTTCGGCATCCAGCTCCCAGGCGTTGAGGTTGTCGTCCAGGTAGTTCTGCAGCACCTCGCGGTACACCCGCTTGGCCAGCGCCGGGTCGAGGATCGGGAAGCAGGTTTCCACCCGGCGCAGCAGGTTGCGTTCCAGCCAGTCGGCGCTGGCGCAGTACAGCTCCGGTGCGCCGTCGTTGCCGAACCAGTAGACCCGGCTGTGTTCCAGGAAACGGCCGACGATCGAGCGCACGCGGATGTTGTCCGACACGCCCGGTACGCCCGGGCGCAGCGTGCAGGCGCCACGGATGATCAGGTCGATCTGCACACCCGCCTGCGAGGCGGCGTACAGCGCACGGATCACCTGCGCTTCGTTGAGGGCGTTCATCTTGGCGATGATCCGCGCTGGTCGCCCGGCCGCTGCGATGCGCGTCTCGCGCTCGATCCTCGCCAGGATCCCGGTGTGCAGGGTGAAGGGCGACTGCAGCAGGCGCTTGAGCTTCATCTTTGATGCCAGCCCGGACAGCTGCTGGAACAGCAGGTGCACGTCGTTGCCGATGTCCGCATCGGCGGTGATCAGGCTCAGGTCGGTGTACGCGCGCGCGGTACCGCTGTGGTAGTTGCCGGTGCCAAGGTGCACGTAGCGGCGCAGCTTGCGGCCTTCGCGGCGCACGATCAGCAGCATCTTGGCGTGAGTCTTGTAGCCGACCACGCCGTACACCACCTGCACGCCGGCTTCCTGAAGCCGATCGGCCAGGCCCAGGTTGGCCTCTTCATCGAAGCGCGCGCGCAGCTCGACCACCACGGTCACATCCTTGCCGGCGCGTGCGGCCTGGATCAGCGCGTCGACGATCAGCGAATCCTTGCCGGTGCGGTACAGGGTCTGCTTGATCGCCAGCACGTTCGGATCCAGCGCGGCCTGACGGATCAGGTCCAGCACCGCGGCGAAAGCGTCGAAGGGGTGGTGCAGCAGCAGGTCCTTGCGCGCGGTGGTCTCGAAGATGCCATCGCTGTCGCGCAGGGTGCGCGGTGTCATCGGTGGATACTTCAGGTCCGGCTGGGCGATCAGGTCGTACAGCTGGATGATGCGGTTGAGGTTGACCGGTCCGTCAATGCGGTACACCGCGTTCTCGGTCAGGCCGAAGTTCTGCAGCAGGGTGCGGACGATGTCGCGCGGCATGTCGTGGGCGATCTCCAGGCGCACCGCAGGGCGGTAGCCACGGTCCACCAGCTCGTCGCGCAGGGCCAGCGCCAGGTTCTCCACTTCCTCCTCATCCACTACCAGCTCGGAGTTGCGGGTGACACGGAACTGATAGGCGCCCAGCACTTCCAGGCCCGGGAACAATTCGTCCACGAAGGTGGACAGCACCGAGGACAGGAACACGAAGTTCTGCGGGCCGCCGAGTTTTTCCGGCAGCTGGATGATCCGCGGCAGCGAACGCGGCGCACGCACGATGGCCAGGTGGCCGGTGCGGCCGAACGCATCGGTGCCCTTCAGCACCACCACGATGTTCAGCGACTTGTTGAGGATCTTCGGGAACGGATGCACCGGATCCAGGCCCAGCGGCGACAGCACCGGCATGATCTCGTTGCGGAAGTAGGCGCGCAGCCAGCGCTTCTGGCGGTGGGTCCAGGAGTTGCGGCCGAGCACCCCGATGCCGGCCTCCATCAGCGCCGGGCGCAGCGTCTGGTTCCAGCAGCGGTACTGCTGGTCCACCAGCTCGGCGGCGCGCTCGTGGATGGCATTGAGGATGGCCTGCGGACTCATGCCGTCCGGTGCCGGCGGCAGGCCGAACTCCTGTGCATGGCGGACCGCGGCGGCACGGATCTCGAAGAATTCATCCAGGTTGGTGCAGGAGATGCACATGAAGCGCAGGCGCTCCAGCAGAGGCACCTGCGGGTCCATCGCCTGCGCCAGCACGCGGAAGTTGAAATCAAGCTGCGACAGTTCGCGGTTGATGTACAGCGCCGGGTCGCGCAAMGGATCGCTGTCCGTGCTCACGGGGAGGGGGAGGGATCCGAGGCTGCTCATGGCGTCATTCTTCGAAGGAGGTCAGGGGGGCGGACTCACGCGGTCGCACGTGGTCGGCATCGAAATGGCAGGCGAACACCGAGCCCTTGCCGACCTCGCTGTCGATTTCCAGGCGTGCGTGGTGCAGACCGAGGATGTGCTTGACGATCGACAGGCCCAGGCCGGTGCCGCCGCTTTCGCGCGAGCGGCTGCTCGAGACGCGGTAGAAGCGTTCGGTCAGGCGCGGCAGGTGCGTGGCGGGAATACCGTAGCCGGTGTCACGCACCGCCAGCACCACGCCGTCGCCCTCGCGTCGGAACTCCACCGCGATGCGGCCACCGGCCGGGGTGTAGCGCACCGCGTTGGTGACCAGGTTGGAGAACGCGCTGTGCAGTTCCTTGGTCGAGCCCTGCAGGTCCACGCCGGCCAGGTCGTCGATGCTGATCTGGTGGCGGCCCTGGCTGTGCGCTTCGGCTTCGCGGCGCAGGGTGGCCAGCATGGGCTGCATGGCCACCGTCTCGGCCTCGCTGTGTTCCTGCGATTCGAGCCGCGACAGGGTCAGCAGGTCCTCCACCAGCTGGGCCATGCGCTGGCTCTGCTTGCGCATTTCTTCCAGCATCGGTCCGGTTCCCGGGAAATCCTCCGGGTCCATCATGTCCAGGTAGCCGTGGACCACGGTGAGCGGGGTGCGCAGCTCATGTGAAACGTTGGCCACGAAGTCGCGGCGCACCTGTTCCAGGCGCAGCAGCTTGCTGACGTCACGGGCGATCAACAGCCAGTAGTCGGACGAATAGGGAATCAGGCGCAGGTTCAGGCGGATCGCAGGATCGACCGGCGAGGGCACGTCCAGGATCGGTTCGGCATTGCGGCCACCGGCCAGCCAGTGCGCCAGCGGCATCGGCTGCAGGCGTTCGACCAGGGCTTCACCCAGATCGCCCGGATGACGCAGGCCGAGCAGGGCCGTGGCCGCTTCGTTGAACCACTGCACGCGCTGGCTGTTGCGGTCCAGCACCACCACGGCGTCGGGCAGCGCGGCCGCTGCGGCGCGATAGCTGCGCAGCATGTCCAGCAGTCGCCGCTTGCGCACGCGCATCTCGACCTGGTTGCGGTACAGCAGGCGGTCCAGTTCGTTCCAGACGCCGGTGCCTTCGGCGGCGGTATCCCAGCGCTGGCGCGCGGTCAGCCGGCGCAGCACGCGGCGCAGCCGCCAGTAGTGCCAGACCAGCGTCGCCAGTGCCGCCAGCGCGATGCACAGCCACAGGTGGCCAGTGAACCAACCGACCAGACCGGCCAACAGCAACACGGTGGCCACGGTGGCCAGTGTCTTCAACCAGGCAGAGCGGATGTGGCGGGGCATTGCGGTCTCGTCGTGGGTTGCGGCGGTTCACGCAGGTGAACCGGAAGTTATAGCAGAGTTGCCGACGCCGGCACGGTGGGGTGCACGGCGCCGGCACGACGAGGCTCAGGTTGCGGTGGAGAAGCGGTAACCGGCGCCGCGCACGGTCTGCACCATGTTCTCGGCGTTGAACGGTTCCAGCGTCTTGCGCAGGCGGCGGATATGCACGTCGATGGTGCGTTCTTCCACATACACGCTGCCGCCCCACACGTGGTCCAGCAACTGTGCGCGCGTATACACGCGCTCGGGGTGGGTCATGAAGAAGTGCAGCAGGCGGTACTCGGTCGGGCCGATCGGCACCGGCTGGTCGTTGGCGAACACGCGATGGGCGGCACCGTCGATGCGGATCGCACCCACCGCCACGCTGCCGTCCTCGTCATCGTCGCGGGCGCGGCRCATGACCGCGCGGATACGCGCCAGCAGTTCGCGCGCCGAGAACGGCTTGACCACGTAGTCGTCCACACCGGCTTCGAGGCCGCCGACGCGGTCGTTCTCTTCGCCGCGCGCGGTCAGCATGATGATCGGCACTTCGCGGGTGAGGGTTTCCTTGCGCCAGCGCCGGGCCAGGTCCAGGCCGCTGGTGCCGGGCAGCATCCAGTCCAGCAGGATCAGGTCGGGGACGCGGTCGGCGATGGCGGTCTGGGCCTCGCGGGCGTCACCGGCGTGGACAGGTTCGTAATCGCCCTTGCGAAGGGCGAAGGCGACCATTTCGCGGATCGCGGGCTCGTCATCGACGATCAGGATGCGTTTCTGCACGAGGGCACCGTAGGGCTCAGTTACTGGAGTGGTGCCAGTAGACTACGGTTTGATGACATGTTTGTGACTGCCTGGCCGGCATCTGGCATTGCTGCCATCTGCCGGTCATGCCGCACTCAGCGGCGGTCCAGATCCGGGTCCTGCACGCCCTGCCGGCGCAGCTCGAGCACGGTGGGCGTGATCGACTCGATCCGCGCATCCACCCGGGCCCGACCTACATAGTCCAGCGCGGGGTTGCGCTTGAGTGCCTGCAGCTGCATCAGGGCCTGTTCCGGGCGCCCGCCCAGGAACGCCGCCTCGGCATAGGCCTCGCTGGCGCGGACACTGTCGCCGGCCAGTTCACTGGCGCGGGCGTAGCGCTGCTGGAAGACCGGATCGTTACCGCTTTGCGACAGCAGGGGGCGCAGCATCGCCTGCGCGCGCTGGCCCGCGGCCTGGCCTCCTTGCTCGTTCAGGATCTCGGCGTAGGTCAGGGCCACCGGCCGGCTGTTGGGGTGTTCGTGCAGCAGCTGCTCGAAGCGCGCATTGGCCTGGGTGGATTGTCCGGTGCGCGATTCCGCTTCGGCCAGGGCCAGGGCGACCCACAGGCTGTCCGGGTGGGTCTTCAGCAGGTCGGTGAGGGTCTGCCGGGCCTGGCTGGCACCGCTGCGGCCACCGCGCATCGTGGCCAGCGCTTGGCCATAGCGCTGGGCGTCATCCAGGCCGTCCTTCTGCCTCCGCGCAAGATCGGCGTACTCGCGTTGCAGGTCGGCCGGGCTGTCGGCGCTGAGCACGCGCAGGCGCTCACGGGCCCAGTTGAAGTCGCCACTGGCGCCGCGGCTGAGCTGGCCGATCGGAACCCGCAGCACGCTGCCGGGCAGCAGCGGGTTGATGCCACGCAGCAGCGGATCGCCCAGGGTCGGGTCGGCGGGATCCACCCGCTCCTTGCGCTCGCCGCTGGGCGTACGCGTGGTCAGCAGCACCGTGTCCTTCTTCATCTGTTCGGCGCGGGCCTTGGCCTCGCTGATGCGGGTGGTGTTGACCGGGTGTGTGCGCAGGAAGTCCGGAACGCTGTAGCCGCCATCGTTGCCGCGCATCGCCGAGGACATGCGCTCGAAGAAGCCGGCCATCGCATCCACGTCGTAGCCGCTGCGCGACAGCGTGCGGATGCCCAGCCGGTCGGCCTCCGATTCGTTTGAGCGGGTGTAGTCGATCTGCCGTTGCTGCATCAGGCCCATGCCCGAGCTGATCGCGGCCATGGTCGCGTTGCCCGAGGACGAACTGTTGCTGGCCTGGGCGGCAACCACTGCCGCCAGCATGCCCAGCAGGATCGGGATCTGGTCGCGCTGGGCGCGCTCAACCCCGCGCAGCACGTGCTGCTGGGTGACGTGGGCGATTTCGTGGGACAGCACCGCCGCCACCTCGTCTTCGCGCTCGGCCGTCAGCACCAGGCCGGCATTGACGCCGATATAGCCGCCGAGGGTGGCGAAGGCATTGATCTGGCGGTCCTTCATCACGAAGAACGTGTAGGGCTGGCGCGGTTGGTCGCTGTTGGAGCCAAGGCGGGTACCCATGGTCTGCAGCCAGTCGTTGACCAGGGGATCGTCCAGCAGGTAGCCATAGTTGCGCAGCTCGCGCAGCATCATCGCGCCGTACTCGGCCTGCCGGGCCGGGGTCAGCAGTTCGCCCGCCGAGGAGCCGATGTCCGGCAGCTTCTCCTGGGCCTGCGCCAGCGGGGCGGCCAGGGCCAGGGTGAGGGCAGCGGTGAGCAGCAGGGGTCGCAAGCGGTCGGTCCTCGGGCAGGGTCTGCCCAGCGTGGCAGGGCAGGGGGCAACCATTCGTTAATCAATCCACAGTGTTGCGGGCGTGGCGTGGAAATTCCAGCGCACCGGTACCATATATGGACCGTCGATCCATCGTGGAGTTTCCCGTGACAGCCCAGTCCTCCGGCGCTACCCCCGCCATCACCATCTATTCCACCGCCGTCTGCCCGTACTGCGTGGCCGCCAAGAACTTCCTCAAGAGCAAGGGCCAGCAATGGACCGAGGTCCGCATCGACCTGGACCCGGTCGAGCGCGAGAAGATGATGGCCAAGACCCGCCGCACCAGCGTCCCGCAGATCTTCGTGGGCGACGTCCACGTTGGCGGCTACGACGACATGATGGCCCTGCATCGTGAAGGCAAGCTCGAGCCGCTGCTGGCCGGGCAGGGCCAGGCATGAGCGCGGCCGACGACGGCAGCAAGGACCGGATCGCCGAGTTCACCGACTTCCGCAAGCGCATGAATGAACGCATCCTGGGCGAGCCGAACCAGGTGGTGCGCCGCTTCTTCGCGCTGGATACGCAGACCTACCAGGCCGGCGCGCTGGACGTGAAGACCAAGGAGCTGCTGGGCCTGGTGGCCTCGATGGTGCTGCGCTGCGACGACTGCATCAGCTACCACGTGGCCCAGTGCAAGGACGCCGGCGTCACCCGTGAGGAGTTCTTCGAGACCTTCTCGGTAGGCCTGGTGGTCGGCGGCTCGATCGTGATCCCGCACCTGCGCCGCGCGGTGGACTTCCTCGACCAGCTGGAAGGTGGCGCCGCCGCCCCGGCAGCGCACGAGCACTGAGCCCGGCCGCTACCGCGAACCGGGCTCTCTGGTAGTGCCGGCCGCTGGCCGGCACCCGGTGGACCC
>NZ_JBFRFE010000171.1:0-7045 GCF_052114665.1 Stenotrophomonas sp. 2YAF22
CGGCCTGGTGCTGTACTGGGTGGTCAATGGTGGCTTGGGCCTGCTGCAGCAGTGGTGGATGACCAAGCGCCACGGCAGCGATCCGGTGCCGGCCACGGCAGCTACCGCTCCGGCCAAGAAAAAGTAAGGCGCGTCTGCGCCGACGGGTAGAGCCGGCCGCTGGCCGGCTGGCCCAGCAAAGGCCCGCCGCAAGGCGGGCTTTTCGCATGCAGCGTTAGAATCGCCGGCACACCATTCCCCTTTGTTCGAGTCCGCCATGCTGCGTGCGCCGTCGTTCCGCCTGTTCCTGCCCAGCCTGCTGTTGACCCTGCTCGTGGCCGGCTGCAGCGACAAGGACGCGCAGGCACCGGCGGCAGTCACCCAGCCGAGCGCACAGGCCGCTGCCGCCGCCGACCCGGCCGCCGCGCCGTTGCTGGGCGCATTGCAGAAGCAGCTCGACGGCTATCGACGGATCATCGTGCTGCTGGCCGATGAGGAACAGCAGTCCGAGGCCGATCGCACCACCTCCACCCGCATCGGCCAGCAACTGTTCCACGATGGCCTGGAACAGCGCAGCGCCATTGCCGCGCAGTTCGACACGCTGCTGCGCGGCACCAGCCCGCAGCGCTTCGCAACCCTGGGCACGGTGCTGGATTACATCGAGTCGGCACCGGAACTGTTCGATGCCGATCGCCTGGCGTTCCGCGAGGTGCTGCGTGACCTGCACGAACGCATCGGCGCTGACTCCTCGTTGCCGGCGGTGAAGCTGCACCAGCGCATCGGCGAAGATCTGGAGGCGCTCGACGAGATCGAGCGCAACTACAACCAGGAACTGACCCGCATCTTCAGCCGCTTCGAGCGCACCCGTGCCATCGAACTGAAGCGCGAGAAGTGGGACGACTACATCGCGCACCTGCACAAGGACTACAGCCGCGAAGCGATCCTGCGCGACTACGGCGTGATCGAGCCGTACCCGATGTCGATGAAGGACAGCGACCGCGAGATCTTCGGCCGCGATCTGCCACCGAAGACGGTGGTGCTGACCTTCGACGATGGCCCGCACAAGGCCTATACCGATGAAGTGGTGGCCATCCTCAAGCGCTACGACGTACCGGGCGTGTTCTTCGAGGTCGGTCGCAACCTGGGCAAGGTCGACACCGACGGCAAGGTCAGCCTCGGGCCGATGGCGAAGATCAGCCGCAACCTGATGGAAGAGGGCTACGCCGTCGGCAACCACAGCCTGACCCATGCGCAGCTGTCGCGCACCACCGGTGATGCGCTGCGCCAGCAGGTGCTGGACACTGATACCCTGCTGAAGGACGTGGACAGCAAGCGCGCGCCGCTGTTCCGCTTCCCGTATGGCGCACGCAACGCCGAAGGCCTGCAGCTGCTCAACGAGGCGGGCCTGAAGTCGATCATGTGGAACATCGATTCGATGGACTGGGCCGACCCGGTGCCCGAATCGATCGTGCAGCGCGTGCTCGACCAGGTGAACAAGGAACAGCGCGGCATCATCCTGTTCCACGATATCCACGACCGCGCGGTGAAGGCATTGCCGCAGATCCTGGACCGGCTGATCGCCGACGGCTACCAGTTCGCCGGCTGGAATGGCCGCGACTTCAGCGTCGCCCGGCCGCGCAAGGGCAGCGACCGCGATGCCACCGTCACCACCGGCTATGAAAAATCGTGGGCGATCGTGGTCGGCATCGACACCTACGCCAAGTGGCCGAAGCTGGAATACGCCAGCCATGACGCACAGGCGGTGGCCGATACCCTGACCGGGCAGTTCGGCTTCCCGTCCTCGCAGGTGATCGTGCTGAAGAACGAGCAGGCCACCCGCAACAACATCCTGGCCGCCTTCCACGACCGCCTCGCCGACGACCGCACCGGAAAGAACGACCGCGTGTTCGTGTTCTTCGCCGGCCATGGCGCTACCCGCCAGCTCGCCTCCGGGCGCGACCTCGGCTACATCATCCCGGTGGACTCGGACCCGAAGGAATTCGCCACCGACGCCATCGCGATGACCGACATCCAGAACATCGCCGAAAGCATGCAGGCCAAGCACGTGATGTTCGTGATGGATGCCTGCTACAGCGGCCTCGGCCTGACCCGCGGCGGCCCATCGTCGTCGTCGTTCCTGCGCGAGAACGCGCGCCGCAGYGCGCGGCAGATGCTGACCGCCGGCGGTGCCGACCAGCAGGTGGCCGATGCCGGCCCGAACGGCCACTCGGTGTTTACCTGGGTGCTGCTGCAGGCATTGGCTGGCAAGGGCGATCTCAATGGCGATGGCCAGATCACCGGTACCGAGCTGGCCGCCTATGTGGCGCCGGCGGTGTCGGCGGTCTCGCAGCAGACGCCGGCGTTCGGCAGCTTGCCCGGCTCGCAGGGGGGCGAGTTCGTGTTCCAGGTGCCGGACAGCCAGGAATACCTCAACGCCGATACGCGCCAGCTGACAGCCGACGCGATCGCCCTGAACAACAAGGTCGACGCTGCCCAGGACGCCAAGAACAGCGAAGCGCCAGTGACCGTGGCCGACCTGCAGGGTGGCAAGGCCAAGCTGGTGGTGCCGACGGCCGGACCGGCCTCCGACCGCCAGCGCGCGCAGCAGGCCAATGACCGTGGCCTGCAGTTGTACCGCGAGAAGCGCTACGACGAAGCCGCCGTGCAGTTCGCCGAGGCGCTGAAGCTGCGCCCTGATTTCGCCCAGGCGGCCAACAACCTCGGCTTCGTCTATTACCGCCAGCAGCGCTACGCCGAAGCGGCGCGCTGGCTGGAGAACACCCTGAAGATCGATCCGTCGCGCGCGGTGGCCCATCTCAACCTGGGCGATGCCTACTTCAACGCCGGCGACAAGGCCAAAGCGAAGCAGGCCTACACCACCTACCTGGCCCTGCAACCGCAAGGCAGTGGTGCGGCGCAGGCGCGCGCGCAGCTGGAGAAGCTCTGAGCGATGAACGATATGAAGCGTACCGAGACCATCGTGGCCATTGCCAGCGCACCCGGCGCGGGTGGCGTGGGCCTGCTGCGCCTGTCAGGCCCGCGTGCCGCAGCGATTGCCAACGCGCTCGGCGCACCGACGTTGCGCCCGCGGCATGCGCATTACGCGCGCCTGCGCGATGCAGACGGTGAGGTGATCGATGATGGCATCGTGCTGTGGTTCCCGGCGCCGAACAGCTTCACCGGCGAAGAAGTGGTGGAGCTGCAGGGCCATGGCAGCCCGGTGCTGCTGCAGCAACTGGTCGCGCGCTGCATTGCATTGGGCGCGCGGCAGGCGCGGCCCGGCGAGTTCAGTGAGCGCGCGTTTCTCAACGGCAAGCTCGACCTGGCACAGGCCGAAGCCATCGCCGATCTGATCGCGGCCGGGGACAACCGCGCTGCGCGCGCGGCACGACGTTCACTGGACGGCGTGTTCTCGCGCCGCATCGARGCGGTGGTCGAACAGCTGGTGCTGCTGCGCATCCACGTGGAAGCAGCCATCGATTTCGCCGACGAACCGCTGGATACGCTGGGTGGTGCACAGGTGCGGCGCGGGCTGGAACAGGCCCGCAGCGATCTGGCCCTGCTGCGTCGCGACGCAGAGCGTGGCCGCCGCCTGCGCGATGGCCTGCATGCGGTGCTGATCGGGCCACCGAATGCCGGCAAGAGTTCGCTGTTGAACGCGCTGGCCGGCAGCGAGCGTGCCATCGTCACCGACATCGCTGGCACCACCCGCGACACGCTGCGCGAGACCATCCGCCTGGATGGCCTGGAGCTGACTCTGGTCGACACCGCTGGACTGCGCGACGGTGGCGATGCCATCGAACGCGAAGGCATGCGTCGCGCGCGCGCGGAGATCGAGCGCACCGACCTGGCGTTGATCGTGCTGGATGCACGCGATCCGGCAGCCGGCGAAGCCGCGATCGGCGAAGCGGTACTGGCGGTGCCGCACAAGGTCTACATCCACAACAAGTCGGATCTGCTGGATGCGATGCCGGTGCGGGACGACCCGGACCGCGTTTTCGTCTCCGCTGCCACCGGCGCGGGACTGGACGAGCTGCATGCGCGCCTGCGTTCGATCGCTTCGGCCGGGGCAGGGGAGCAGGTGGAGGGCGAATTCTCCGCACGCACCCGCCACGTCGATGCGATCGAGCGCGCGCAGGAACACGCGCAGCGGGCGGATGGCGAGCTGGTGCACGAGCACCTGGAGCTGGCGGCCGAGGAGCTGCGTCTGGCGCACGACGCGCTGGGCGAAATCACCGGGCAGATGAGTGCCGATGATCTGCTGGGCAGGATTTTCTCCAGCTTCTGCATCGGCAAGTAGGCCTTGGTAGTGCCGGCCGCTGGCCGGCAATCCAGCCAAACGAGCTCCTCGGGGTGAGATCCCCGAAGGGGCTTTGACCCCACAAAATGACGCGATCGTCCCAATATTCCAGAACCTTGCCGGGCACGCTTGAGTACCTGCTCCGACCACGCTAGCGTGAAGGAAACTCTGGCAAAGGAACTGCAGATGCATCAGGACCATGTTTCTTACGTCCACTTCACCAGCCCGGCGCAGCTCACCCGTGCACTGAACTCGCTGGCGGGCATCATCGAAGGGATCTCCATTGATGGGGAGATCAACGCCGATGAACGCCGCTTCCTGGCTCATTGGATCCAGGATCATCTTCATCAGCGCCAACAGCACCCCTTCACCGAACTGATGCCGGTGGTCGAGCGCGCGCTTGGCGAGGGCCGCATGGACGAAGATGCGGTGGAAGACCTGCGATGGTTGATCGACCGGATGCGTTCAAGTGATCGGGTCAACGCTACTACGGCCGATCTCCAGCGGTTGCATGCTGTGCTGGGCGGCATCATCGCTGACGGCCGCGTTTCGGAAACCGAGTTGCGTGGCCTCTCGGACTGGATGGAAGAGCATGTCCATCTGCAGGGATGCTGGCCTTACGATGAAATCGGACACCTGGTGGCCAAGGTGCTGACTGATGGCGTGGTGGATGGCCAAGAACAGGATCTGCTTCGCCAGTTCTTCAGCGAGTTCATCGCCTTGGGCGACGACCGCACCCTGACCGATCCGTCGTTGCAGATCGCCGGAAGTCTGGTCGGGCTTTGCGCGGTGGCTCCCGAAATCCATTTCGAAGAGAAGGGATTCTGTTTCACGGGTGCTTCGTCCCGAGGGTCACGCGCCGATATCCACGCGCTGGTGACGGCACGAGGAGGACGGGTGCACAGTGCACCATCGAAGAAGGTGGACTACCTGGTGATCGGCGCTGAGGGAAATCCCTGCTGGAGTTACGCCTGCTACGGTCGCAAGGTGGAACGCGCAGTGGAACTGCGCAAGGAAGGACTCCGGATCATGATTGTCCATGAGCGTGATTTCCACGACGCCTTGGTTGACTGAGGATGCCGGGTCGGAGCCCCTTCGGGGATCCGACCCCAGCTCCCCCAACCTGTCACATTCCCGCCGCATACTGACGCCCATCACAAACCGCTTGGGGAAGTCGCAGTGAAGTCGTGGGGTCGTGCGTTGCTGTTGTCGCTGGCCGTGGCACCATCGGTGGCCATGAGTGCTGAATCCTCCCCTCCGGCCGCGCCCAAGGCGTCGGTCTACGGCCACCGCGGTGCAAGCGCGCTGCTGCCCGAGCACACGCTGGCGGCCTATGCGCAGGCCATCGCCGACGGTGCCGATTACATCGAACCGGACCTGGTGATGACCAAGGACGGGGTGATGGTGGCCCGCCATGAGAACGAAATCGGTGGCACTACCGATGTGGCCGAGCACAAGGAATTCGCCAAGCGGAAGACCCGCAAGGTCATCGACGGGCAGACGGTCGAAGGCTGGTTCACCGAAGACTTCACCTTGGCCGAGCTGAAGACCCTGTACGCCCGCGAGCGCCTGCCGGAGTTCCGCAGCACTGCCTACGACGGCCAGTTCCGCATTGCCAGCCTGGACGAGATCCTGGCGTTCCTGGTCCAGCAGGCCGGTCGTGCCAACCGTGGCATCGGCCTGGTGCCGGAGATCAAGCACCCGACCTACTTCCAGTCGATCGGCCTGCCGATGGAAGACACGCTGCTGGCCGCGCTGCGCGGCAACGCCTATACCAACGTCGGCCCGGTCACCATCCAGTCGTTCGAAACAGCCAACCTGCGCTACCTGCGCGGCAAGATCCCGCGTGGCAGCAACATCCGCCTGCTGCAGCTGCTGTGGAAGGGCGATACGCAGCCGGCCGACATCGCCAAGGCCGGCGGCGCGCTGACCTATGCGCAGATGATGACCCCGGCGGGGCTGAAGGACATCGCGGCCTATGCCGACGGCATCGGCCCGGAGCTGCGCTCGATCATCCCTCTGGATGCCAACGGTGCGCTGGGCACGCCGACGTCGCTGGTGCGCGATGCGCACGCGGTGGGCTTGATGGTGATTCCGTACACCTTCCGTCCGGAGAACCATTTCCAGGCCAGCAACCTGCGCAAGGGCGCGGACAATGCGCGCAACGCGGAGGGGTCGATCGCGGAGATGCGTGCCTACCTGGCGACCGGCATCGATGCCTTCTTCACCGATGACCCGGCCCTGGGCCGGCAGGCGGTGGATGGAACGGGCGCGGCGGTGAACGCGGCGAACTGACCCGCTCTGGTAGATGCCAACCTTGGTTGGCACGCGGTCGCAGCAGGGAGCATGGGAACGCCGGACGCATGAGCGCCGACCAAGGTCGGCTACTACCGGAACGCGAGAATGCGGCGCCCAGGGTCAGAGCCCCTTCGGGGATCCAACCCCGACACGCTTAGGAGCTTGCCGGCCATCGGCCGGCACTACCGTTGCATCACGAGCGCGGGTCTTCCGGCCGGCGGAACGGGATCACCACATAGTCCTGCCCTTCGCGCGGCTGCCACAGCACCGGCACGCGCTGCGGCGACGGCGGCTCGAGTTCGTCATCGGCCAGCGGCTCGACCTCGTCTTCCTCGTCCTCCCAGCTGTAACGCGGGCGCGGCGGCAGCGGATCGGCGTTGCGGAACAGCAGCGCGGCGATGATGCCGGCGAAGGCTCCACCCATGTGCGACTGCCAGGACACACCGTCGGCATGCGGCAGCACGGTCA
>NZ_JBFRFE010000172.1:0-7029 GCF_052114665.1 Stenotrophomonas sp. 2YAF22
GACCTGCTGCCGTGCGCCGCACAGGCCCGTGCCCAGGTCGAGCAGTGGATGGACTGGCAGGCCAGCGACCTCAACAGCGCCTGGCGTCACGTGTTCATGGCCCGCGTGCGCCAGCACCCCGACTTCGCGGACGACGCACGCGCCGAGGCAAGCCTGGAACAATGGAACCGTCTGATGACCGTGCTCGACCACCAGCTTGCCGCCAGCAATGCCTACGTGGCGGGCACCGACTTCAGCCTGGCCGACATCGTCCTCGGCCTGTCGACACAGCGCTGGCGCAGCACCCCCGGCAACAAACCTGTGCTGCGCCACGTAGACGCCTGGTTCGAACGCCTGCGCCCCCGGCCCGGCTTCGCCGAGCATGTGGACAACGGCGTGGCGTAGCACGCTTGCTTGGCTTCATCCACGCATGGCGTGGAGCTACTGTGTCGACCAAGGTCGACACCTACCAACAGCGGCGGGAAACCGTCGAAGGCGGGGCGGTGTGGGTTTGCGGGGTTTGAGCCGCATGGATGCGGCGACCRAGCCCCCATGGGTGAGGGCGCTTTGCKTGCGAAGCACTGCTTCGCAAGCGCCCGAACGCCCAGCCGCCAGCGGCTGGGCCGGCCTGGGGGTTCACGGCGCCCCCGCACACCCACACCGCCCCGCCAACCCACAGGAAGCCTGCTCTGGCTCTGGCTCTCGCTGTTGCCGTTGCCTCTGCGGGTGCCGGGCGCAGCCCGGCGTTACCAGCCTTCCAGCACGATCTTGCCCTTGGCCCGGTGGCTCTCCAGCAGCGCATGCGCGCGCCGCAGGTTGGCCGCGTCGATGCGCCCGAAGTGCTCGCCAAGCGTGGTCTGCAGCACGCCGGCATCGACCAGATCGGCCACCCGGTTCAGCAGTTGGTGCTGGCGCTGCATGTCCGCGGTCCTGTACAGCGGTCGGGTGAACATGGATTCCCAGTGCAGCGACAGCGCCTTGCGCTTGAGCGCCATCACATTGATCTGGCCCGGATCATCGATCAGCCCCAGCTGCCCCTGCGGCGCCAGCAGCTCGACGAGCTGCGCGTAGTGCTGGTCGGTGTGGGTCAGGCTGGCCACATGGTCCACCTGGGTGATGCCCAGCCGGGCCAGGCCCTCGGCCAGCGGCCGGGTGTGGTCGATCACATGGTGCGCGCCCATCGCCTGCACCCAGTCCTGGGTCTCCGGGCGCGAGGCGGTGCCGATCACCGTCAGCTTCGTCAGCCGGCGCGCCAACTGCACCAGGATCGAACCCACGCCACCCGCTGCACCGATCACCAGCAGGGTCTGGCCCTCGCCGCCGCCTTCGGCAATACGCAGGCGGTCGAACAGCAGTTCCCATGCGGTGATCGCGGTCAACGGCAGCGCCGCAGCGGCGGCATCGTCCAGGCTGGCCGGCTTGCGGCCAACGCTGCGCTCGTCCACCAGCTGGTACTCGGCATTGCTGCCCGGGCGATCGATCACACCGGCGTAGTACACCGCATCGCCGGGCTGGAACAGGGTCACCTCGCTGCCGACCGCATCGACCACACCGACCGCATCCCACCCCAGCACGCGCGGGCCGTCGGTGGCGGCGCCGCGCCGCACCTTGGTGTCGACCGGATTCACCGCCACCGCGCGCACCGCCACCCGCAGGTCGCGCGGGCCCGGCTGGGGCAGGGGCAGGTCGAGATCGATCAGGGCCTGCGGGTCGTCGATCGGCAGGCCGGCTTGGGTGTAGGCAATGGCACGCATGGGGGATATCCAGGGAGGAGAGACCACAGCGTGCGCCGTGCGCAGGGGGGCGGAAAGGCGCAGAATCGGTCAACACTTTCACTGCAGCAATGAAAATGGTCCGCTTCGACGATCTGCAGCTGTTTGTCCGTACCGCCGCGCTGGGCAGCTTCTCCCAGGCCGCGCGCGAGGCCGACCTGCTGCCGGGCCAGGTTGCCGCGGCGGTGGCACGACTGGAACGCGAACTGGACCTGCGCCTGTTCGTACGCACCACCCGCAGCCTGCGGCTGACCGCCGAAGGCGCGCTGTATCTGCCCTACGCACAGGAGGTTCTGAGCACCCTGCGCGAAGGCCAGGCGCGGGTGCAGGGCGAGGACGCCGAACTGCACGGCACCCTGCAGTTGTCGGCGCCGTCGGACTTCGGCCGCAACCTGCTGCTGCCGTGGCTGACCGCGTTCCGCGCGGCGCATCCACGGCTGCGCCTGCACCTGCGCCTGTCCGACGAAGTGGCCGACGTGTTCCGCGACCCGGTCGACGTGGCCATCCGCATCGGCCACTTCGACGACGCCAGCTACGTCGCCCTGCCTTTGCTGGAACAGAACCGGCGGGTGCTGGCTGCGTCGCCCGGGTACCTGCGGCGGCGTGGCACGCCCAGCCGCTTGGAAGATCTGCGCGAGCATGATTGCCTTGTCTACCAGCTCGGCGGCCGCGCCTACGATCGCTGGTCGTTCGAGATTGAGGGGCGCCGCGTGGTGATCCCGGTGCGCGGGCCGCTGGTCTGCGACGACGCCGACGTGGTGCGGCGCTGGGCGGTTGCCGGCGAAGGCATCACCTACAAGTCCTGGCTGGACGTCCGCGACGACGTGCTGGAAGGGCGCCTGCAGGTGCTGCTGGATGGCATCGGCAGCCACATTCCCCTGCAGCTCGTCTGCCCCCATCGCAAGCAGTTCTCACCGGCGGTGCGGCAACTGCACGCGCAGCTGCGCCAGCATCTGCAACCGCTGCTGTCCGCCATGCCCGGCAATGGCGACACGCCCCTGTCGCCTGCGCCAGCACTGGCCGACAATGGCGCTCCCCCGTTGTAAGAGAGTCGCGCCATGCCGTGGATGGGCATCCAGGACCTGTGGACCTTCCTGCTCGCTGTGCTGGTGTTTCTGGCGCTGCCCGGGCCGGGCACCTTCACCCTGCTGACCGCTACCGGTCGCGGCGGTGTGCGCGGCGGCTACACGGCGCTGGCCGGCCTGCTGGTCGGCGACCAGATCCTGATGTGGCTGGCACTGGCCGGCGTGGCTGCGCTGCTGAAGGCCAATCCGACGGTGTTCCATGCCGTGCAGTATCTCGGCGCGGCGTATCTGGTGTGGGTAGGCATCAGCCTGCTGCGCACGCCCAAGGGTGACGGTGCCGACGTTGGCCCGGTGCGCATGCAGCCCGGACGCTACTTCCACCAGGCGATCCTGGTCAGCCTGCTCAATCCGAAGGCGATCCTGTTCTACATGGCCTTCCTGCCGTTGTTCATCGACCCGAAGGCCCACCAGGGCATCGCTACGTTCGCCGCGCTGGCCGGGATCATCTTCGTGGTCAGCATCGCCTACTGCTCGCTGCTGATCTGGGTCGGCAACCTGGCCCGCCGCCGGTTGATCCAGCACCCGCGGGTCAGCGATGCGCTACGGCGCGTGGCCGGGCTGTTCCTGGTCGGCTTCGGCATCCGCCTGGGCCTGAACGGCTGAGATCCCGTCGGCGTGGCAGGCAGCGCGCAGGTGGTCGATGAACACCCGCAGCTTGGGCGCCATATGCTCGCGCGCCGGGTAGTACAGATGAAAGCCGGGGAACGGCGGCTGCCAGTCCTCCAGCACGCTGCGCAGGCGGCCGGCAGCCAGGTCGTCGGCGACCAGTGAGGCGAACCCCTGCGCCATGCCCAGCCCAGCCAGCACCGCCGCATAGGCCAGTTCGGCATCGTTGAACACCAGCCGGCCCTCGACGGCTACGTCCAGGTCACGCCCCTCACGGCTGAACTCCCAGGGCATCAGCCGGCCATTGGCGCGGCGATGGACGATACAGTCGTGGCCCTGCAGCTCCTGCGGGCTCTGCGGCACACCGTGGCGCGCGAAGTAGCCCGGCGTGGCCACCACCACCTGGCGCTCGGGCGGCCCGATCGGCACCGCGATCATGCCCTGCGCCAACGATTCCCCCAGGCGGATGCCTGCGTCGAAACCCTCGGCGACCAGATCGGTCAACGCCGGTTCCACGCACAGTTCCACCTCCACCTGCGGATACCGGGCCAGGAAGGACGGCAGCGCCGGCAGGACCCGGCGCTCGGCAACGATGCGTGGCAGGGTGATGCGCAGCCGACCGGCCGGCACGGTCCGCGCGCTGTCCAGGTCTTCGAAGGCCGATTCGATCTGTGCCAGCCCGCCACGTACGCGCTGCAGGAAGCGCGCACCGTGCTCGGTCAGGCCCACCCGGCGCGTGGTCCGTTGCAACAGGCGCACGCCCATCCGCGCTTCCAGCGCGCGCACGCTCTGTGACAGTGCCGAGGTCGAGACACCAAGCGCATCTGCGGCGCGGGTAAAGCTGGCGTGGTCGGCCACGTGGACAAACGCGACCACCGCCGACAGCGGTGCGGAGGGATCCATTGTGAAGCCTTCCTTCATTGTCAGTTCGGCTGTGTCCAGTTTATCCACAGGATCATCGGGCGGATGCTTTGCCTCCCGGCGGCACACCGCCTCCTCCGATGGAATGCCACATGTCACTTGATCACTACCGCCTGCTCGGTCGCTCCGGCCTGCGTGTCAGCCCGATGGCGCTGGGCACGATGACCTTCGGCGCCGACTGGGGGTGGGGTGCGGACGAAGCCGAGGCCCGCCGCATCTTCGATGCCTACGTCGAACGCGGTGGCAACTTCGTTGATACCGCAAACAACTACACCAATGGCAGCGCCGAGACGCTGCTCGGGCGATTCGCCCAGGGCCGCCGCGAACGGCTGGTGATCGCCAGCAAGTACACCCTGGCGACCGTGCCCGGCGATCCGAACAACGCCGGCAACCATCGCAAGAGCATGATGCGCTCGGTGGAGGACAGCCTGCGCCGGCTCGGCACCGACTACCTGGATCTGCTGTACCTGCACGCTTGGGACGACACCACCGGGGTGGACGAGGTGATGCGCGGTTTCGACGATCTCGTGCGCAGCGGCAAGGTGCTGTATGCCGGCATCTCGGACACGCCGGCCTGGCAGATCGCCCGCATGCAGACCCTGGCCGACCTGCGCGGTTGGGCGCCGCTGGTGGCCCTGCAGATCGAATACAGCCTGATCCAGCGCAGCGTCGAACAGGAGCTGCTGCCGATGGCCGAGGCGCTCGGGTTGGGCGTGGTGGCGTGGTCGCCGCTGGGCAGCGGGGTGCTGACCGGCAAGTACAGCGCGGCTGATCTCATCACGGCCGAGTCGCCGGAGGCTACGCCGGGCGGTTCCCGGCGCAACGTGGCCCTCATCAATGGCGCGTTGACGCCACGTTCGTTGAACATCGCCGGGGAAGTCGCTGCCGTCGCGGCGGAACTGTCGCACTCGGCTGCGCAGGTCGCTCTGGCCTGGCTGCTGCAACGACCCGCGGCCGGGGCAATGCCGATCGTCGGTGCACGCACCCTGGACCAGTTCGAACACAACCTGGCGGCGCTGGATCTGGCGCTGCCGGCTGAGGCGCTGGCACGGCTGGATGCGATCAGCACGGTCGCGCCTGCCTTCCCGCACGACTTCCTGCAGATGCCGCTGCCACGCATGCTGATGAGCGGTGGTACGCGTCTGCAGCCACGCGCGCTGGGCAGGTAACAGCGGGGGCGCGCTATGCTGGCGCCCCTCGTTGGACAAAAGCGCCATGGCCGCAACACCAACGCTCGCGGTCGCAGCAGCCCTGGTGCTGCTGCTTGCCAGTGGACCGGCCACGGCCGCACCGGAGCACCGCTGCCTCAGCGGTGGCCGCAACAACACGATCCACCTGGAATGGCGCTGGCTGGACGATGGCCGCGCCGATGTGCGCTATGCCGGGCACAGCGAGCGCCTGCCGCTGCGCCGGGTCTCCGAACAGACCACGGTGCTGGACGAAGACCGCCCCTACCAGTTCGATACCGTCTGGGAAGAGCGCGTGGACGGTCGCATCAACGGTCACTACACACTGAGCACGCAGGGTGCACGGATCTACAGCTTCAGCTACGTGCGTGCCCGGGACGGTCGCCGCACGGACTTCGACGAAGACGTCAACGCCTTCCAGGACGACGGCTGTCACTGGTAGGCGCCTGTGCTGAGGCCGTTTGTGCCGTTTCCGGCAGAGTGCCCAGCGTCCAGCGCGCGCTGTGTCGGCCATGACCCCCGTCAGTGGCAATGCTGCGCTGCGTTCGGTCACACTCGGGGACTTGTCGTTCTCAGTCACCCCTTCCGAGGCCTGCATGTCCCTGCTCCGGCGCAAGTCCCTAGATTCCGTCACCGTCCATGAAGCCGGCCGGCGTCTGGTCCCGACCCTCAGCTGGCCGCACCTGATCGCGCTGGGCATCGGCGCCATCGTCGGCACCGGCATCTATACCCTGATCGGCGTGGGTGCCGACCGCGCTGGCCCGGCCGTGCTGATCTCCTTCGCCATCGCCGGCGCGGTGTGTGCCTGCGCGGCATTGGCCTATGCAGAGCTGTCCACGATGATGCCTGCCGCCGGCAGCGCCTATACCTACAGCTACAGTGCCCTGGGCGAAGTGTTTGCCTGGGTGGTGGGCTGGAGCCTGATCCTGGAGTACTCGCTGGTGGTGAGTACCGTGGCGGTCGGCTGGTCCGGCTATTTCGTCGGCTTCCTGGAATGGGTACATACCCAGTTCGGCTGGGACCTGCGCCTGCCGGCGATGCTCGCGGCAGGCCCGCACGTCGATGGCGGCATGATCAACCTGCCCGCCATCGTCATCACCTGGCTGGTGGCCCTGATGCTGATGGCCGGTACCAAGGAAAGCGCCACCCTCAACGCGATCCTGGTCGTGTTCAAGCTGATCGCGCTGGCGATCTTCGTGGCGGTGGCCCTGCCGGCGTTCGACGCCAACAACCTGCAGCCGTTCATGCCTTACGGATTCGCCAAGACGCTGGGCCCGGATGGCGTCGAGCGCGGCGTGATGGCGGCAGCGGCGATCATCTTCTTCGCGTTCTACGGCTTCGACGCGATCTCCACCGCCGCCGAAGAAACCAAGAACCCCGGGCGCGACCTGTCCATCGGCATCATCGGCTCGATGGTCGGCTGCACCATCGTGTACGTGCTGGTGGCGCTGGCCGCGATCGGTGCGATGAGCTACACCG
>NZ_JBFRFE010000173.1:0-7028 GCF_052114665.1 Stenotrophomonas sp. 2YAF22
CGGCTACCCTGGACAATAACGGATGCCGGCCAGCGGCCGGCACTACCGGATGTCGATCAATCCCCGCCCTGGTCGGCGTCGGCGGCGCAGGTGAAGCTCTTGCGCTTGTCCACCAGGCGGCCCATCAGGCGGTCGCTCAGCGGCAGTGCGTCGCCGTTGAGTCGCCAGTCGTAGATCACGCTGAAGGCCAGCACGCGGGCCACGTACTCGCGCGTTTCCTTGTAGCTGATGGTCTCGATCCACAGGTCCGGATCGAAGCCCGGGCGCTGGGTCTGCCAGCGCGCGGTCGGCGTCGGGCCCGCGTTGTAGGCGGCGATGGTCACGTAGGGCAGGCCGTCGTACTTGTTCATCAACTGCCGCAGGTACGCGGTGCCGATGGCGATGTTGGTGTCCGGGTCGTACAGGCTGTCAGCGCCGCCGTAGCCGGTCAGGCCGATGGACCTGGCCACGCCGGCGCCGGTCGCCGGCAGTACCTGCATCAGGCCCATGGCGTTGGCAGGCGAACGCGCGCGCGGGGTGAAAGTGCTTTCGGCGCGGATCTCGGCGGCCACCCAGGCCGGGTCGATGGCATTGCGTGCCGATTCACGGCGGATCGTGGCGTCGTGGTGCAGCGGGAAGCGCAGGTCGTACAGGCGTTGCTCCTGCGGCTGCTTGCCGAGCGCGAACACCGCGCGGTCGAACCAACCGTTGTCCTGCGCTACGCGCACGGCGAGGCGACGCTGGGTGTCATCGAAGCGCGACAGCGCATTGTTCCATTCGGCCACCGCCCAGCCGGCGCGGTCGATCTGGTAAAGCGCCATCGCCCGCTGGATGGCCGGATCGCGGGCCACCGCAGCCTGCGCCTGCGCGCTGTCGTTGGGCTTCCACGGGCACAGCGTGTAGGGCTGCTGCAGCTTGTCCGCGGCGAGGAAGCCATGGAAGGTCGGTGCGCGCGCGGCTTCGCGGAACAACGGCTGCGCCTGCTGTGCCTGGCCGGTCTTTTCCAGCATGCGGCCTTCAAAATAGCGCCAGCGCGAATCGTTGCGCTGGGTCGGGCCCATCTTGCGGATCGCCGCCAGCGTCGCCGGCCAATCGCCGCGCGACATCGCTTCGCGTGCTCGCCATTCGTGCAGGCGTTCGTCGTAGGCCGCATCGGGTACGGCATTCAAACGGCGGGCAGAGTCGGGCAGGTAGGACGCCACCGTCCACAGGGCGATCTGGTAACGCACCTGGCCCTGCTGTTCGGCGCTCAGGCCCAGCGCCTGCGCGTACTGCGGCAGCTGCTGTTCGGTGGCGTCCGGGTCAGCCTTGGCCAGCTTGGCCAGGCCATCGGTGGCGATGCGTCGGCTGCGCTCGTTGCGCGGCCAGTTCAGGGCACTGGCGTTGGGCTTGTCGACGAAGGCGGCGTAGGTGTTGGCCAGGGCGAGATCACCGGCCGGCAGGCCGCGCGCGGCCGAACGCATCACCGCCGGCTGCTGTGCATCGGCAGCGGCATCGATGCGTTCCCAGCGCAGCGCATCGCTCATGCCACCCTGCGCCTGCAGCACGGCGAACACGGCGTCGCAGGCATCGGGCAACGACTTGCCGTTCTTGCGCCACAGATCCTGGGCTTCACCGATCCACTGCGGGTCCAGCTTGCCGGTGGCCTGGCGCGCTGTCAGCTGCGCACAGCGCAGGCCGAGGTTGTCGGTGGGAGCCCAGTTGGCCAGCAGCGTCGGCCAGTCCTGGCGGCGCGCTACTGAGGGCAGCCAGGCGCTGCGGAAGCTGTTGGCTACGGCCTGGCCCTGGTAGCGCTTGAGGAAGGCCTGTGCCTGCGCCGTATCGACGGTGTCGATGTTGCGCCGCAGGTTGGCGAACTCCAGCCAGCCATACGCGGGATGGCGGCTGAGCGCGGCGGCCTGGCCGGCATCGTACTGGCCCCGTTCGGCGGCGGCGATGGCGGCCTTCAACTGGGCGTTCTGGGCATCGAGGGACTGGGCACTCGCGCAGCCGATCAGCAGCGTGGTGGCCAGCGGGAGCAGGGACAGGGCGGTCGAAGATCGTCGGGTCATGGCGGCCAGCATAGCGGGCGGTGGCTGAATTCAGTTTCTCATTGCGTACACGGCAGCAGAGGGCAACGACAGCTGAATGATGAGGTCATCCGCACTGCCGCGAGGGCAGCTGCCCGGCGTAGGTTTGGGCTGGGGCAACCGGCCCTGCTGCAGGGAGCGGCACATGGCATTCAGTAGCGCAGGAAGAAGCGGCCCGCTGGCGGACATCAACGTCACGCCACTGGTGGATGTGATGCTGGTGTTGTTGATCATCTTCATCGTGACCGCGCCGATGTTGTCGCGGCCGATCAACGTGCAGTTGCCGCAGGCCACCGATCGCGTGGTTGATCGCCCCGAGCCACCACCGCCGATCGAACTGCGTCTGGATGCGTCCAGCCAGTTGAGCTGGGACGGGCAGCCGATGGCCATCGGTGATCTGCAGTCGCGCCTGCAGGCGCAGGCCAGTGAGCACGCTGGCAATCTGCCGGAGCTGCGCATCAGCACCGATCCGTCGGCCGAGTACGACGGCATGGCCAAGATCCTGGCCGCCGCCGAGGCCACCGGCATGGAACGCATCGCGTTCGTGCAGTGAGCGAGTCACCGGTGCGGCCTTCCTGAGGGAGGGCCGCATTTGGGTAACAGGCGCTCAGAAGGGTGCCGATGTAGATCACCGCCTTCGGTGAATACGTAGCTAATTGACGTTATCTGCTTTCAGAATCGTCAAATTCGCGTGAAAGAGTGTCGGGCATCACGCCGCGATTTTTACCGCTTGTTTACAAAGGAGACGCTGCCGCCATGCAGGGGGGAGCGCGGCAGTCCATGTCCCGACATTCCTTTGGAGAGAGAGCGAATGAATTACCTGCACCACCGCCCCTTGGCGGTCGCCGTCGCGCTGTGCGTGACCGCCTTGGCACCGATGGGTGCTGCTGCCCAATCGGCCACCACCAATCTGGACGCGATCGAAGTCACCGGCACCCGCATCAAGCGTGCTGAAGTGGAGGGCCAGGTGCCTGTCCAGACGCTCAATCGCGCCGACATCGAACGCACTGGTCTTACTTCGATCGGTGAAGTGCTGCAACAGCTCACCGGCTCGGGCTCGGCGCTCAATGCCAAGTTCAATTCGTCGGGCAACTTCGGTTTCCCACCCGACGGTAGTGGCGTCGGCGCGGGTTCGGCGCAGGTGGACCTTCGCCATCTCGGTGCCAAGCGTGTACTGGTGCTGGTCGATGGCATCCGCTGGGTCAATGAATCCTCGGCCTCGGGCGTGGGCTCGGCCACCGATCTCAACACCATCCCGCTGGCGATCGTTGAGCGCATCGAAGTGCTGGAAGACGGCGCGTCGTCCTTGTACGGCTCCGATGCCATCGCCGGTGTGGTCAACATCATCACCCGCCGCGATTTCGATGGCGGCCAGGTGACGATGAACTACGGCCAGTACGGCAAGGGCGATGGCACGCAGAAGGGCGTGGACCTGGCCTGGGGCAAGAGCGGCGACCGCTACAGCCTGTTCCTGGGGGCAAGCTGGACCAAGCAGGACCCGGTGTATGCGAAGGACCGCGAGCAGTCGCGCTTCCCGATCCCCGGCACCGGCCTGGCCTTCGGCAGCGGCGGCATTCCGCAGGGGCGCTTCGCCTTCGTCGATCCCAACACCGGTGCCGAACAGGACATCGTGCCCAACACCGGCGTGAGCAGCCCGCGTTACGACGGCAGCGCCGGCTGCAACCGCACCGACGACTACCACTGCTTCACCAGCGCTGACCGCTTCAACTTCGCCGAATACAACATGGTGCTGACACCGTCGGAGCGCAAGGGCCTGTTCGGCCAGTTCCGGTTCGACATCACCGACAACGTGCAGTGGTACGTCAAGGTGCTGGGCAACCGCCGCGAGTCGACCAACCAGGCCGGCCCGGAGCCACTGTTCTTCGGCCCTGATGGTGCCACCGGCAATCCGCTGGCCGACAACATCGTGGTCTCGGCACTGAACCCGTACAACCCGTTCGGCTTCGACCTGGTGTCGTCGGGCAACATGAGCCTGATCGGTCGTCGTCCTGTGGAAGGCGGCGCGCGCGTATTCGAGCAGCAGGTGGACACCACGTACTTCGCCACCGGCCTGGTCGGCAACTTCCAGGCAGCTGACCGCAGCTGGTACTGGGACGTCAACGGCATGTACAGCAAGAACAAGGCCGAGCAGACCAACTACGGCAGCTACAACATCTACAACGTCAACATGGCGCTGGGCGATCCTGCAGTGTGCGCGGCCACGCCAGGCTGCGTACCGCTGAACATCTTCGGCGGCGCTGGTTCGATCACCCCGGACATGCTGCGCTGGATCCAGCCGGTGGTGCGCGACCGCAGCCAGAACGAGCTGAGCCTGTTCACCGCCAACCTGTCCAGCGATCTGTTCACCCTGCCTGCCGGCCCGGTGTCCTTCGCCACCGGCCTCGAACATCGCAAGTACAAAGGTTCCTACCAGCCTGATCCGCTGACGGTGATCGGCCACTACAACGGCGTACCGTCGCAGCCGACGTCCGGTTCCTACGACGTCAACGAAGCGTACCTGGAGCTGAGCGTGCCGATCTTCGCCGACTCGGCACTGGGCAAGAAGCTGGACCTGAGCCTGGCTGGCCGCTACTCGGATTACTCGACCTTCGGTGGCGAGTTCACGCCCAAGTACGGCCTGCGCTGGCAGGTGACCGATGACTTCGTGCTGCGTACCACCTATGCCGAAGGCTTCCGCGCACCGTCGATCGGTGAGCTGTACGGCTCGGCCGCGCGCGCCGATCTGCAGTTGTTCGATCCCTGCTCGGTGGGCCTGGGTGGCACACCGCCGCGTGGTAGTGCGGCCAACTGCGCATCGCTGGGCGTGCCGACCGGCTTCCAGCAGGCCAACTCGCAGATCTCGGTGACCACCGGCGGCAACCGCGAGTTGGAGCCGGAGCGGTCGCGCAGCTTCAGTGCCGGTTTCGTGTGGAGCCCCTGGTTCGGCAACGATGCATCGTGGTCGGAGCGCTTCGACGTGGAAGTGACGTTCTACCGCCACAACATCGATGGCGCGATCCAGGCGATCAACGCGCAGACCCAGCTGGACCTGTGCGTGGATACCCTGGACCCGATCTACTGCGACGGCATTACCCGTGCCAGCACCGGTGCGGTCAGCAGCTTCAACAACCGCCTGACCAACCTGGGTTCGATCAAGACCGACGGCTGGGATGTGGACCTGTTCTGGACCCTGCCGCAGAGCTCGATCGGGCAGTTCAAGCTGGGCTGGAAGAACACCTTCGTCGGTCGCTACGAGGCCACCGGTGCGGCCGGCCAGCGGCAGCCACAGAAGCCCGGCGTGGAAGTGGCTGACAGTTCGATTCCGGAATGGACCAGCAACGCCAGCATCGGCTGGACGCTGGACAACTGGAGCGCCAACTGGACGGTACGCCACATTTCCGAACTGACCGAAGACTGCGGTGACGCCGTGGCGTTCCCGGTGTGCAGCAACCAGGCCGCCGGTACCAACACGCTGTCGGCCACCACGTTCCATGATGCGCAGGTGGGCTACAAGATCGACTGGATGAAGGGGCTGCAGCTGACGGCCGGTTTGAACAACGTGTTCGACAAGGATCCGCCGATCTGCCTGTCATGCTCGTTGAACGGCTATGACGCCTCGACCTACGACATTCCGCGTGGCCGTTACTGGTACCTGCGCGCGGACCTGCGTTTCTGATGTGAGGACGGCGGCGCCGGAGTGATTCCGGCGCCGCTGTTGCTGTGGCAGCGCCGGGCCATGCCCGGCGTCATCGAGGCTGCGCCTGCGTGGTTCGGTGCCTGGCGCCTGTTCCAGGGAAACTGACAACGAGTGATGTGCCGCCCTCGGCCGGTGCATAGTGGACCGCCGCGGCGATGGTTCTGTCGCAGCCCTTGAACGACCAGCGCTCCTCGATACGGCGCTGCGAGCCGCTGCCACCATCGCTGACCACTTCGGTCTGGATGCTCTGCAGTGCGGTGCAGTCGAGCAGGATGGCCGCACCGGAAGAGGCCTGCTTGAAGATGTCGGCGCGCAGCACGGGGCTGGTCAACGTCGGCCCCTGCATCTCGAGTGGCACATTGAAGCGGATGCCGTTGAGTGCCTGCTGGCAGGCTGTTTGTGGATCAGCGGCCAGCTCCGCTTCCGTCTGTTTGGCGGACTGCTCGCGAACGCGGCTGCGCTGGGTGGCGATGTCTTCGCCCAGTTGTGGGTAGAGTTTCAGTGCGGCGTCGCTGCCGCGCTGGGTGGCGGCGGCGTTGTCGTGGCGCCATTGCTGTGCAGCCGATTGCATCTGCCTGCCCAGCTCAGGCGAATGCTGCAGGCATTGCCCGGTCATGTAGTCGATTTGTTCGGACTGGAAGAAGGTCTTCAGGTCCTGCCGGTGGGGAGCGACTGCGGCGGCATCCACCGCATGAGCGGAAAAACCGCTCATGCCCGCCATTGTCATCGCCACTGACACATGCATGCGCAGTTTCATCGTGCAGATCTCCTGTTGAACGTCAGTGTCGGCCAGGCCCAGGTGCGCGCAGCGCTGGCCCAGGGTAGTCAGTCCAGACGCTGGTCGATGGCGCTGCCGAGCTGGCGGATGTAACTGTCCAGCTTTTCCTTTTCGAGGGCCTGGCTGGTCGATGCCGAAATGGCAATGGCGCTGCCGCCGGTCTCGGTGGCATAGACAACGACGAACAGTTCCGCGCCCCAGCTGAAGGCGCTGGTGGGTGTCTTTGCCTGCAAATAGGCGGTGGGCTTCAGGCCGGCCTGAGCGGACTTGCTCCAGGCAAGCTGGTCGTCGGTTTCGCCACCGAGGTGGTTGTTGCTCTGGAAGCCGTGGTCGCCTTTCGGCCTTTCCGTGCCGCTGTAAAGCAGCTTCCACTTCTGTTCGGCAATGGCTGCCTTCGCGGCTGCCGCGGCGCTGTCCGGGCCGGACTGGAACTCCAGTCGCGATGCCGCGCCCGTCTCAGCCGATGACACGGTCCTGGGCTTCAGGGTTTCACAGCCACTCACTG
>NZ_JBFRFE010000174.1:0-6994 GCF_052114665.1 Stenotrophomonas sp. 2YAF22
GGGGTGTCCGCGGCATGGATGCCGCGGCCAAGCCCCCAGGGATGGGTTTACGGCGTCCCCTGCCAACCCATACCACCCCGGCCCACCCACAGCACCACGAAGCGCCAGCGCTCTGGCCGTTGCCGTTGCCGTTGCTGTTGCACCTGCTGCTGGCCTCTGCCTGCCGCAGGCATCGCCACCCGATACAATGACCGTCTGCCGCACGCCGGCATCCCATCTCCAGAGCCAAAGAGTTGCCCATGTCCATCGTCCGCATGACCGACCTCGACCTCTCCGGCAAGCGCGTGCTGATCCGCCAGGATCTGAACGTGCCGATCGAGAATGGCCGCATCACCTCCGAACAGCGCATCACCGCTTCCCTGCCGACGCTCAAGCGCGCGCTGGAGCAGGGCGCGGCGGTGATGGTCACCTCGCACCTGGGCCGCCCGAAGGAAGGCGTCTGGAGCGAAGCCGATTCGCTGGCGCCGGTGGCCGAGCGCCTGTCGGTGCTGCTGGGTCGCGAGGTGCCGCTGGTGCGTGACTGGGTCGACGGCGTCGACGTGCAGCCGGGCCAGCTGGTGCTGCTGGAAAACTGCCGCATGAACGTTGGCGAGGGCAAGGACGATGAAGCCCTGTCGAAGAAGTACGCCGCGCTGTGCGATGTGTTCGTGATGGATGCGTTCGGTACCGCGCACCGTGCGCAGGCGTCCACCCATGGCGTGATCCGTTTCGCCCCGGTCGCTGCCGGTGGCCCGCTGCTGATGGCCGAGCTGGATGCGCTGGCCAAGGCCCTGGATGCGCCGGCCAAGCCGCTGCTGGCCATCGTCGCCGGCAGCAAGGTCAGCACCAAGCTGGAACTGCTGGCCAACCTGGTCGGCAAGGTCGACCAGCTGATCGTCGGTGGCGGCATCGCCAACACCTTCATCGCGGCGGCCGGCTACAAGGTCGGCAAGTCGCTGTACGAACCGGACCTGCTGGATACCGCCCGGAAGATCGTGGCCGACGCCAAGGCGCGGGGTGCGGATATCCCGCTGCCGGTGGACGTGGTCACCGCCAAGCAGTTCCTGCCCGACGCGGCTGCCGAAGTGAAGGCCGTCGATGCGGTGGCCGAGGATGACCTGATCCTGGACATCGGCCCGCAGACGGCCGCGCAGTACGCACAGCTGATCGCCAAGGCCGGCACCGTGGTCTGGAACGGCCCGGTCGGCGTGTTCGAGTTCGAAGCATTCAGCAAGGGCACCGAAGCGCTGGCCCGCGCCATCGCCAGCTCGCCGGCGTTCTCCATCGCCGGTGGTGGCGATACCCTGGCCGCGGTCGACAAGTTCGATATCGCCCAGCAGGTCAGCTACATCTCCACCGGCGGCGGCGCGTTCCTGGAATTCCTGGAAGGCAAGACCCTGCCGGCGGTGGCTGCCCTGGCCGCGCGCGGCGCATGAGCGTCGATCCGCGGATGGATGGAGAAGAGCGTGCAACGCTCTTCTTCGACATGGACGGCACGCTGATCGATTCGGAAGTGGGCATCACCACCTGCATCGCCTATGCGCTGCAGAAGATGGATTACCCGGTGCCTTCGCAGGAAACGCTGCTGGGCTGGATCGGTCCGTCGCTGCGCACCACGTTCGCGCCGCTGTTCGGTGATGCCGAACGGGTGGAGCAGGCCGTGGCCTTCTATCGCGAGCGCTTCGACGTGGAAGGCTGGCGCGAGCACACGATCTATCCGGACATCGAAGTGGTGGTACGCGCGCTGCACGCACGCGGCCATCGCCTTGCGGTGGTCACCGCCAAGAACGAGCCGCATGCCCGCCGCATCGTCGAGCATCTGCCGTTCGGTGACCTGTTCGAGGACGTGATCGGTTCAACCCCGGATGGCTCGCGCAGCAGCAAGCCGCAGCTGGTGGGCGAGGCGCTGCATCGCCTGCGGCTGGCGCCGGAGTACTGCTGGATGATCGGCGACCGCCGCATGGACATCGAGGGTGCCCGTCACCACGGGCTGCGCAGTGTGGGCGTGCTGTGGGGCTTTGGTGGCGAGCAGGAGCTGACCGAGGCCGGTGCCGGGCAGCTGGCCCGTGATCCGGCGCAGCTGCTGGCCTTGCTTGCCTGAGTTGGACGATGCCGCGCGCCGGGCCTTGCCCGGCGGCGTTTCCGCTGCCATCGACCAGCGTATGTCCGGAACATGTCCGTGCGATGTCCCGCAGAGTCAGACAGCACAAGGCTGTAACCGTATACATGGGACGTGAAGGATGTGCTAATTTCCGTCCTTTAACGGGAGAGGCCCATCCATCATGTTCGAGCGTCAGCGTCGCACCAAGATCCTTGCCACCCTCGGTCCGGCTACCGATCCGCCGGGCGTGCTGGAGGATCTGTTCCGCGCCGGCGTCAACGTGGTGCGCCTCAACTTCAGCCACGGTGACCCGTCCGGCCAGGCCAAGCGTGCCGCCGATGTGCGCGCCGCCGCGCAGCGTGTGGGTGTGGAAGTGGGCATCCTGGCAGACTTGCCGGGCCCGAAGATCCGCATCGAGCGCTTCGCCGAGGGCAAGGTGCATCTCAAGGCCGGTGACCGCTTCGACCTGATCGCCAGCACCGATGCCGGCCCCGGCGATGCCACCCAGGTGGGCGTGAGCTACCTCGGCCTGCCGCAGGACGTGACCGCCGGTGACGTGCTGCTGCTCGACGACGGCCTGATGCAGCTGCAGGTGGTGGAAGTGCAGGGCGAGCGCATCATCAACACCGTGCTCAACGATGGTCCGTTGTCCGATCGCAAGGGCCTGAACAAGCAGGGCGGTGGCCTGTCGCTGGGCGCGCTGACCGAGCGCGACAAGGAACTGATCGGCATCGTCGCCAAGATCGGCGTGGATTTCATCGCCGTATCGTTCTGCCGCAATGCGCAGGACATGAACGATGCGCGCGAGATCGCCGAATCGCACGGCTGCTACGCCGCGCTGGTGTCCAAGATCGAGCGCACCGAGGCCATCGAGAACCTGGAAGAGATCGTCGACGCCAGTGACGTGGTGATGGTGGCGCGTGGCGACCTCGGCGTGGAAATCGGCGATGCCGAACTGCCGGGCCTGCAGAAGAAGATCATCAAGGCCTCGCTGGCACAGAACAAGGTGGTGATCACCGCAACCCAGATGCTGCAGTCGATGGTCGAAAGCCCGATCCCGACCCGTGCCGAAGTGCTGGACGTGGCCAACTCGGTCATCGACGGTACCGATGCGGTGATGCTGTCCGCCGAAACCGCCGCCGGTGCGTATCCGGTCAAGGCGGTCGAAGCGATGGCGCGCATCTGCCTGGGCGCCGAGCGCCAGTTCCAGACCGAGACCGACTTCGGCGCTTCGCCGCGCAACCTGGAACGTGCCGACCAGGCCATTGCCATGGCCACCATGTTCCTGTCCCAGCACGTGGGCGTGCGCGCGATCGTGGCGATGACCGAATCCGGTGGTACCGCGCGCTACCTGTCGCGTTTCCGTGCCTCGGCACCGGTGTTCGCGGTCACCCGCCACGACGGCGCCCGCCGGCAGATGGCGCTGATGCGCGATGTGTTCCCGATCAACTTCGACAGCCGCGGCTTCACCCCGCGCGAAGCCGCACGCGGCAGCATCCGCCTGCTGGTGGAGGGCGGCATGCTGCAGGCCGGCGACCGCGTCGTGTTCACCAGCGGTGAGCACATGGAAACCCACGGCGCGACCAATACCCTGCGCCTGCTGGAAGTGGGCGACGACGGCCGCGCCAGCGGTCTCGGCGACCTGTAAGACGTATCGCGTCGGGTCGGAGCCGCTACGCGGGTCCGACCCGGGGTCAGATCCCCGGAGGGGCTCTGACCCGATCCGGCAGGACATTTCCTGTCCCGCACAGACAGTGGAACCGGTTCCATCCGAGCCTCCACGTCGGGGCAACGGATAGCGGGGCTATACTTACGTTTTTCCCGCACCCGCCACAGGAAGTACATGAGCATCGAACAGCTGGCTGAAACCGCCCAGGCCATGGTTGCCCCGGGCAAGGGCATCATCGCGATCGACGAATCCACCGGTACCATCGCCAAGCGCTTTGCCAGCGTCGGCATCGAGAACACCGAAGAGAACCGTCGCGCCTACCGCGAACTGCTGCTGACCACGCCGAAGCTCAACGAGCACATTTCCGGCGCCATCCTGTACGACGAGACCATCCGCCAGTCGACCAAGGACGGCGTGCCGTTCGCCAAGTACATGTCCGACCACGGCATGATCCCGGGCATCAAGGTGGACAAGGGTGCGCACCCGCTGGCGGGCTGCCCGGGCGAGCTGGTCACCGAGGGCCTGGACGGCCTGCGTGAGCGCCTGCAGGAGTACTACAAGCTGGGCGCACGCTTCGCCAAGTGGCGTGCGGTCAYCAACATCGGCGAGAGCATTCCGTCGGGCACCTGCATCGAGTCCAACGCGCATGCGCTGGCCCGCTACGCCGCGCTGTGCCAGGAATGCGGCCTGGTGCCGATGGTCGAGCCGGAAGTGATCATGGACGGCGAGCACGACATCGAGACCTGCTACGAAGTCACCGAAGCCACCCTGCGTTCGCTGTTCGACGCGCTGTACCAGCAGAACGTGCTGCTGGAAGGCACCATCCTGAAGGCTTCGATGGTCATCTCCGGCAAGGGCTGCGACGAGCAGGCCGATGTCGAGGAAGTGGCCGAGTCGACCGTGATGTGCCTGAAGAGCACCGTGCCGGCGATCCTGCCGGGCGTGGTGTTCCTGTCCGGTGGCCAGAGCGATGAGCAGTCCACCGCCCACCTCAACGCCATGAACCAGATGGGCAACCTGCCGTGGCCGCTGAGCTTCTCTTATGGCCGTGCCATGCAGCAGGCGGCACTGAAGCTGTGGGGCAAGGACATGAAGGGCAACTACGCCGCAGCACAGAAGACCGTCTACGAGCGCGCCAAGGAAAACGGCCAGGCCGCGCTGGGCAAGTGGAACGGCTGATCCGTCGTTGCGCAGCATGAACTGAACAAGGCAGCGCCGGCATCACGCCGGCGTTTGCTTTTGCCGGTATCGTTGCCGCCTCCCGCACGCCAGGCCAGTGCGTGGGGCATACATGGAAGGCCAAGGAGAAAAAACATGCGTATCACAGCAATCACGCTGGCCGTTGCCACGGTGCTGGCTGTCGGCGGCTGCAACCGGCTGGGCGGCAGCACGGACGTGGGCAAGGCCCCCTCGCTGGAGTTCGACAAGCCGGTGTCCGGCGAAATCACCTCGCGCAGCGGCGTCAATTTCAACGATGGCAGCCACCATCAGCTGTACCAGCTGAAGCTGGAAGACAAGCAGCTGGTCGGCATCAAGCTGACCGGTGCGCTGCGCGGCTCGATCGCCGTGTTCAACAATGGCGTGCTGGTGGCCAGCAGCAACTCGGTTTACGAGCGCGGCAACGACGTCTCGCTGGCGTTCCGCGCCAACGGCACTGGCAGCTACCAGGTGGCCATCAATGCCGACGGCCCCTCCGCCTTCGGTCCGTACCGCCTACGCGCCGAGAAACTGGTGCCGTATGACGGCAAGCCGATGGTGGCCGAAGGTGAGATCGCCGACCTGCTGGTCTCCAAGTCGCAGGATTACACCCTGCAGGTGGACAAGGCGGGCATGTACGAAATCCGCCTGGAATCGAAGGCGTTCGATACAGTGCTGAAGCTGGATGGCAACGGCGTCCAGTCGGAGAACGACGATGGCGGTGATGACACCAATTCGCGCATCGGCATGCCGCTGGAACCGGGCAAGTACACCCTGCGCGTGCGCAGCCTGGATGAAGACAGTACCGGCGCTTTCAAACTGACGGCCAAGCGCACCGAGCTGCCGGCCAACATGGTCATGCGTGATGGCACCTCCCTGCCGAACACCGGCAGTGTGTTTGCCATGCTCGATGGCGAAGGCCGCCGCCGCTTCCTGCTGAGCCTGCCGCGTGCGGCCGATGTGCGCCTGGACGCGATTTCCAGCCAGGTGGATACGGTACTGCGCGTGGTCGGCGGCGACGTGGAGCTGGTCAATGACGATGGTGGTAACGGCACCAACGCACGCGTGGAAGAATCGCTGCCGGCCGGCCACTACACCGTGGACGTGTCCAGCCTGAGCGATGAAGCGGGCATGGTGGAAGTACGCGTGCAGATCGACGGCGCCGCTTCGGCCGCTGCATCAGCTGCTGCTGCGGCGACCGCCGATGCCGCCGTTGAAGCGACGGACTGACGCCACTGCAACGGATGCAAACGAAAAGGCCGGGCAATGCCCGGCCTTTTTTTTCCACATCCGTCGTTGTTTCAATGCGCCGGCACGAAGCCGGTATCGCCCAAGGGCGACAGCAGCGAACCGCGCCCGCTGTCGGCGACCTGGCCTGCGGCCGACAGTGCCTGCTGGTAGGCCTTGGCGGTCGCCGTGTTGAACGCCACCAGCACGATCCGCATCGGCTGGGCGTGGCTGCGCTGCCAGGCGAGTGTTTCGGTGACCGCGATCTGTGCGGCCTGGTACAGCGGATAGCCATACACACCRCAGCTGATGGCGGGGAACGCGATCGACTGCAGGTTCAGTGATTCGGCCAGCTGCAGCGACTTCCAGTAGCAGTTCGCCAGCAATGCCGGTTCGTCGCGCTGGCCATCGTGCCAGACCGGACCGACCGTATGCAGTACGTGTCGTGCCGGAAGCGCATAGGCATCGGTTGCGCGCACCTCACCGGTCGGGCAGCGCACACCGGGGCGCAGCTCCGGCAGACGCTCGCACTCGGCCAGCAGGCCAGGGCCGGCCGCACGATGGATGGCGCCGTCGACACCGCCGCCACCGAGCAGTGATTCATTGGCCGCGTTGACGATCGCATCCACCGCCAGGGCCGTGATGTCGCCCTGCCACACTTCGATCTTCATGCGTCCGTCTCCTGCCTGTAGTTGTTGCRCGCCGTGCCCACGCTGGCTGCACCCGCATCTTGCGGGACAGGGCATCGATGCTGCGTCATGACCGTCTCATGCACTGCGATCCGCGCTGTTCATGCACGATGGCTGGCGGCGCCTTATCGA
>NZ_JBFRFE010000175.1:0-6981 GCF_052114665.1 Stenotrophomonas sp. 2YAF22
GCGTTGTTCGACGCCTGGTGGTCGGTCACCCACGCCATGCAGAAGCGCCGCGACAATCCGGCCAACGCCGATGCCGAGCGCGAGATCGCCCGCGCCTTCACCGCGCCGGGCCTGAAGCCGAAGTTGAGCTTCGATCCCAATGAGGATGTCGCCGCACCGTTCGTGCAGACCGGGGCGCGTCCGCGCGTTGCGATCCTGCGCGAACAGGGCGTCAACGGCCAGATTGAAATGGCCAACGCCTTTGAACGTGCCGGCTTCCGCGCATTCGACGTGCACATGAGCGACCTCATTGAAGGCCGCGTGGCGCTGCAGGACTTCACCGGCCTGGTCGCCTGCGGCGGCTTCAGCTACGGCGACGTGCTCGGTGCCGGCCGCGGCTGGGCGACCTCGATCCTGGAACGTACTGCGCTGCGCGATGCCTTCGCCGCGTTCTTCGCGCGCGAGGACAGCTTCGCCCTGGGCGTATGCAACGGCTGCCAGATGATGAGCCAGCTGAAGGACATCATCCCCGGTGCCGAACACTGGCCGCAGTTCCGCCGCAACGCCAGCGAGCAGTTCGAAGCCCGCACCGCGCTGCTGGAAGTGGTGGAGTCGCCGTCGATCCTGCTGCGTGGCATGGCCGGTTCGCGCCTGCCGGTGGCGGTGGCGCACGGCGAAGGCCAGGCGGTGTTCGACAGCGCCGTCGACCAGGCCACAGCCCGCGTCGCGCTGCGCTACATTGATGGCAACGGCAACGTCGCCAGCCAGTACCCGCTGAATCCGAACGGTTCGCCCGACGGCATCACCGGCCTGACCAGCACCGACGGCCGGGTGACCATCATGATGCCGCACCCGGAGCGCACCCCGCGCGCGCTCAACCTGAGTTGGGCCCCGTCCGATTGGCAGGGTGATTCACCGTGGATGCGCATGTTCCGCAACGCACGGGTGTGGTGCGGTTGATCGCACGCGCATTGCGCAGCTGACGATGCCATCGCGTATGGAGAACCCGCCGGGAAACCGGCGGGTTTTTCTTTGTCCATACGGAAACTCCTGAACTGGCCATCAGTTACATGCGTTTTCATAAGTGAGGATTTCCTCACGTGCGCCTAACAAAATGCGTACATAAACAAGTGAAACAGTGAACTGCTTCACGGCAATGGGTTTTGCTGCGTCAAACTCTTGACGATCCGCAAAGATGCCGTTAACACTTGACCCCCGTTTCAAATCTGTTCATCCCGCAGTAACCGTACGGCGCATGCGCTCGGTTTTCTGTCCCTGCGCGCCGTTCGGCAATACCCGCAGTAAATCACGCGAATAAACGCCCCCAGGGGACGTTGGGCCACGAAGGCTCGGCGGTGGCGTTGCTTTGCCCAAAACCAGTCCAATCAGGAGCCGTACCGATGAATCGGATTTATCGCAAGGTCTGGAACAAAGCATTGGGTCAGTTGGTGGTGGCCTCGGAACTGGCCTCTTCCAGCTCATCAGGCGGGGTCGTCGACCAGCGCCGCGGTGCGACCGATGCCGCGCCGGCACGACTGGCTGCAGCGCTGGCCTTGGCAATGGGACTGGGCATGACCGGCGTCGCTGCGGCGCAGTCGGTCGAGATTGGGGGCAGCGCGAACTGCGTGGTGCTCAACAGCAAGGTGCTGGACAAGTGCGTGGTCGATGGCAGTGCCAGCGCCAAGGGCAGCAACGCGGTGGCGATTGGCGCGGGTACCAGCGCCACCGGCGCCAACAGCGTGGCGCTGGGCGCCGGTTCCAAGGCAACGCGCGCCAACACCGTTTCTGTCGGTGATGCCGGCAAGGAACGGCAGGTGACCAATGTCGCCGCCGGTACCGCCGCCACCGATGCGGTGAACAAGGCACAGCTGGATGCACAGGCGCGCGCCACGCAGGCCGCGCTTGCGCAGGCGGCGGCCGAGGGCAGCCGCTATTTCAAGGCCGATGGCGCTGGTGATGACAGCGACGCGGCAAAGATCGAAGGCCAGGGCGCCATCGCGGTCGGTAGTGGCAGCCAGTCGCTGGCCAACGCGACCACCGCGGTCGGCACCCAGGCGATTGCCGCAGGACTTGGTGCCAGTGCTTTCGGCCAGAACGCGCTCGCCTTCGGTGATGCCAGCGTAGTGGTCGGGCAGAGTGYGGCCGCCTTCGGCCTTGGCGATACGGCGGTAGGTGCAAGTGCCGTGGCCGCCAGCGAGAACGGTGCAGCCACCGCGTTGGGTGCACTGTCCGAAGCCAGCGCCGATGGCGCTACCGCGGTCGGCGCGGGTGCCGTGGCGATGGGCCCCGGCAGCACCTCGCTGGGCCGTGGTGCGACCGCCGCCAACGAAGCCTCCATTGCCGTCGGTGCGTTCAGCACGGCGGTGGGCGAATACAGCACCGCGCTGGGTTCCAATTCGGCGGCCGTGGCTACCGGCAGCGTGGCGCTGGGCGCCGGCTCGCTGGCCGACCGCGTCGATACCGTGTCGGTGGGTGCGGTCGACTACGGCCTGACCCGGCAGATCACCAGCGTTGCCGCCGGTACCGAAGATACCGATGCGGTCAACGTCGCTCAATTGAAGGACGTGGCAGCGGTAGCCGATACCACCGCCAAGCGATTCCAGGCCACCGGCAGCAGCAACAGCGATGCCGGTGCGTTGGCCGAGGGAGATGACGCGCTCGCCGCTGGCGAAGCCGCCAATGCGATCGGCAACGGTACGACCGCCGTCGGTGCAGGTGCGACCGCCGTCGCGCAGAACGCCACTGCGGTCGGCAACAACGCGCTTGCATCTGGCCAGAACAGCGCGGCCTTCGGCAACAACGCGCAGGCAGTCGGCCCGGGCAGCGTCGCCGTCGGCGGTGCTGCGGTGGATGCCGATGGCAATCCGCTGATCACCAGTGGTGGCGTGCCGGTAGAGACCGGCGCCACCAGTGCCGGGGTCGGTGGTACCGCCGTCGGCGCCAGCGCCGATGCCGGTGGTTTCGCCGCCTCGGCGTACGGCGTGGGTGCCTACGCGGCAGGTGCGCAGTCGTCGGCGTTCGGTGCGGTCTCCAATGCCATCGGCGACTACTCCACGGCCGTTGGTACGCAGAGCAACGCTACCGGCACCAGCAGCGTGGCCATCGGTGGTCCGGCCGACCTGATCCCGGGCCTGGGCTTCTTCGTGCAGACCCAGGCCAGTGGCGAAGCGGCCACGGCCGTCGGTGCCGGTGCCATCGCCAGCGGCAACCAGGCCGTGGCCAATGGCAGCCTGACCGAGGCCTCCGGTGCCGAATCCGTCGCAGTGGGCTACTTCGCCTATGCACCGGGCGAGAACGCCAGCGCGCTGGGTGCGCAGACCTGGGCCAGCGGTGCGCAGAGCACCGCCGTCGGCTACTACGCCACTGCGCGTGGTGCCAACAGCGTTGCACTGGGCGCCAATTCCGAAGCGGTGCGCGCCAACAGCGTGGCCGTGGGCAGTGCCGGCAACGAGCGGCAGATCACCAGCGTGGCGGCCGGCAGCGAAGCCACCGATGCAGTGAACAAGGCCCAGCTGGACGCCGTGGCCAGCACCGCCGACACCACCGCGCGCTTCTTCCAGGCGCAGCCGGAAAGCGGCAGCGATGCTGGCGCCTATGCAGAGGGCGAGGGTGCGGTAGCGGCGGGTTCGGCCAGCAACGCCATCGGTGCCGGCGCGCTGGCACAGGGCGCGGGCGCTGCGGCCATCGGCGCCGACAGCGTGGCGCTGGGTCGCAATACCTTCGCCGACGGTGACGGTGCGGTAGCCGTGGGTGGCCTCGGCCAGGCCTACGACGAATACAACCAGCCGCTGCTGGATGAGCAGGGCAACCCGGTGCAGATCGGCACCACCGCCTCGGCCGGTTCCACCGCCGTCGGCAATGCTGCGCAGGCGACCGGTGCCAGCAGCAGCGCCTTCGGCAATGCGGCACAGGCCACCGGCGACAACAGCTTCGCGGCAGGCGGCAAGTCGCGCGCTACCGGCAGCTATGCCGTCGCCGTCGGCGACAGCGCCTTCGCCAAGGCCGATGACAGCACCGCCGTAGGTGGCTACAGCACTGCCAGCGAGGAAGGCGCCACCGCCTTCGGTGCCGGCGCGTGGGCCACCGGCCGCAATGCCTCCGCGTTTGGTCCGGCGGCATGGGCCAGCGCCAACGGTGCCACCTCCATCGGCTACAACAGCTGGGCCAACGGCACCAGTTCCACCGCCGTCGGCCGCGGCGCCTTCAGCTACGGCGACAACAGTGTTGCGCTGGGCTTCCAGGCGCTGGGCAACAGCATCAACAGCATCGCCATCGGCACCAACACGGTGGCCGGCGGGGAAAGCGCGATCGCCCTGGGCGCGGGCAGCACGGCCAGTGGCAACAACGCGGTTGCGCTGGGAGCCGGTTCGGTGGCCAGCCGTGATCGCAGCGTGTCAGTGGGCAGCGCGGGCAACGAGCGGCAGATCACCAGTGTGGCGGCCGGTACCCAGGCCACCGATGCGGTGAACAAGTCGCAGCTCGACGCGGTTGCAGCCAGTGCCGCGACCACCAGCAAGTACTTCCAGGCCAGCGGCAGTGCCGACAGCGACGCCGGTGCCTACGTGGAAGGTGACAACGCGCTGGCCGCGGGTGAATCGGCCAACGCCATCGGCAACGGCGCAACCGCCCTCGGCAGTGGCGCCAATGCACTGGCCGGCAACGCACAGGCCATCGGCTTCAATGCCCTGGCCAGCGCGGCCAATGCCAGCGCCATCGGTGCCAACGCACAGGCGACCGGCGAATACGCCACTGCTCATGGTGCCGAGAGCGAAGCCAGCGGCGAGCAGAGTGCGGCCTTCGGCGCGGCCGCGGTGGCCAGCGGCGCTGGCAGCACCGCCAGCGGCGTGCTGTCCGAAGCCAGCGGCGAAGAAGCCGTGGCGGTAGGCTACTTCAGCAACGCCAGCGGTGAGGCCGCCACTGCGGTCGGCAGTGAAAGCGTGGCCAGTGGCACCGCTTCGGCAGCATTCGGCATTGGTGCCGAAGCGACCGGTGGCTACAGCACCGCCATCGGCGGTTACGCCAACGCCTCGGCATTCAACGCCACTGCCTTCGGCAACTTTGCCAACGCCTCCGGTTCCAACAGCGTCGCGCTTGGTGGCGATTCGGAAGCGTCCGGTGCCTACAGCACCGCCACCGGCCAGGGCAGCCTGGCTACCGGCACCAATGCCGTGGCCGTCGGTGGATCGTTGTTCGGCCTGCTGGCGACCGAAGCATCCGGCGACTATTCCACCGCGGTCGGTGGCGGCGCCTATGCGCCGGGCATCAACAGCACCGCGCTGGGCAATGCGGCTGAATCGCGCGGTGCCAACAGCGTGGCGCTGGGTGCCGATTCGATTGCCGACCGCGACAACACCGTGTCGGTCGGTGGCGGCGGCAACACCCGCCAGATCACCAACGTGGCCGCCGGTACCCAGGGTACCGATGCGGTGAACAAGGACCAGCTGGACGCGGTGGCTGCCGAAGGCGCAAAGACCAGCAAGTACTTCCAGGCCAGCGGCAGCGCCGACAGCGATGCCGGTGCCTACGTGGAAGGTGACAGCGCGCTGGCTGCCGGTGAAGCCGCCAATGCGATCGGCACCGGTGCCACCGCACTTGGCAGTGGCGCAACGGCGGTAGCCGCGAACGCTACGGCGGTGGGCTTCAACAGCCTGGCCAGCGGCGGCAATGCGGCCGCAGTGGGCAACAACGCGCAGGCGACCGGTGAAGACAGCGCGGCCCTCGGCAGCGGTGCGGTGGCCAGCGAAATCAGCACCACCGCGACCGGTGCAGGCGCGCAGGCGACGGCGGTGTACAGCACCGCCAACGGTGCCGAGGCAGTTGCCAGTGGTGCGCAGTCGCTGGCCAGCGGCTTCCGTTCGGCAGCCACTGCAGACGGCACCACGGCGGTGGGCGGCTACAGCGAAGCCAGCGGTCGCCTCGGCTCGGCGCTGGGCTATGGCACCGTGGCCAGTGGTGCCAACAGCACCGCTGCCGGTGTGTTCGCTGCGGCGTCGGGCGCCAGTTCGGTGGCCATGGGTGATTCCAGCGAAGCCAGCGGCGATGAGAGCGTGGCCATCGGTGGCAGCACCTTCTTCGGCCTGGTGCCGTCGCGTGCCAGTGGCTACGGCGCAGCGGCGTTCGGCGCCGGTGCCTGGGCTACCGACGACTACGCCACCGCCATCGGCTGGAACTCGTGGGCCGATGGCGCCGAGTCGACCGCGCTGGGTGCCAGCGCTACCGCCAACGGCGCCAACAGCGTGGCCCTGGGCGCAGGCTCCAAGGCTGACCGTGACAACACCGTCGCCGTCGGCAGTGCCGGCAGCGAACGCCAAGTGACCCACGTTGCCGCTGGCACCGAAGGCACCGATGCGGTCAACAAGAACCAGCTCGATGCTGTCGCCGCCACGGCGGACAAGACCAGCAAGTACTTCCAGGCCAGCGGCAGCGCCGACAGCGATGCCGGTGCCTACGTGGAAGGAGACAACGCACTGGCTGCCGGTGAAGCGGCCAATGCGATCGGCAACGGCGCCACCGCGCTCGGCAGTGGTGCCACGGCCATGGCCGCGAACGCGACCGCCGTGGGCTTCAACACGCTGGCCACGGGCAGCAATGCGGCCGCGGTGGGCAGCAACGCACAGGCCACCGGCGCAGACAGTGCCGCACTCGGCAACGGTGCGGTAGCCAGTGGCATCAGCGCCACCGCCACCGGCACGGCTGCACAGGCCAGCGGCGTCTACAGCACCGCCAACGGTGCGGAGGCTGTCGCCAGCGGTGCGCAATCGCTGGCCAGTGGTTTCCGCAGTGCGGCCTCGGCCGATGGCACCACCGCCATCGGTGGCTACAGCGAAGCCAGCGGCCGCCTCGGCACCGCACTGGGCTACGGCTCGGCGGCGACCGGTGCCAACACCACGGCTGTCGGCTTCGGTGCAGCAGCAGCAGGCAGCGGTGCGGTCGCCGTCGGTCAATCCAGCGAAGCCAGTGGCGCAGAGAGTGTCGCCATCGGTGGCAGCACCTTCTTCGGCC
>NZ_JBFRFE010000176.1:0-6965 GCF_052114665.1 Stenotrophomonas sp. 2YAF22
GGTTGCGGGGGACGCTGCAAGTACGTCCATGTAAGCTCGGTCGCCGCATCCATGCGGCTCACGCCCCCGCAACCGGACCCACCCCGCCTTCGACAATTTCCCGCTGCTGTTGGTGGATGAACGATTTGGTAGGTGTCGACCTTGGTCGACAGTAGATCCACGCCATGCGTGGATGCTTTTCGATGCACTGTCGGACTATTCGATTCCGATGGGGATTCATCCACGCATCGCGTGGATCTACCTGAGTGGGCTGCGCCCAAAAAAATCCCCGGCCGACCCGCATCGGCCGGGGATGATATCGCCACGCCCTTGGAGAGCGTCTCTACCGTAACGCTTTCCTGCAGTGGTGGTGATCGCCCCTGGCGATGACGACCAAGCCAGCAGGTATCAGCCTGCCAGGGGCAGGCAAACGTCGGCGCGCAACTGGTGGGCAGGCACCTGTTCGGGATCATCCAGGAAGTGGAAGTACAGGGGCGCTTCGGCAAGCGCGTGCCCACTGTCCGGCCACCAATCGCGCAGCAGTGCATCCCCCACGGCCTGCAGCTGCTCATAGGGGCCGACATGGCGGACGACCGCATGCGGACCGACGCCGAGGGCCTGCCGCCGCAGCGGCGACGAAAGTTGCGGCAGCGCGGTGGCAAATCCCATCCCGCAGTCGAAGCGGTGCGCCTGCGCGGGTACGTCCCGGTGGTCATCGAGGGCGATGCCCACCAGGTGTAGCAGATCGTCGGCCAGCCCTTGCGCCTGCGCCCATTGGTACAGGCGGCCGAAGCTGGCATCGAGATCACCGAAGGCCCCCTTCGCGCGTAGCAGCACGACCTCGAACGGCTGCAGCGCGCGCACTTCCACCTTCAGCGGGGCGGCGGTCACTGCGTCCACGTCGGCCGGTGGATGCGCCAAGAGATGCTGCCACTGCTGCCGCAGCGCTGCATCGGCGCGCAGCGCGCGCGGGGTGGTATCCAGGCGCTGCCTGCAGCGCCGCGCGAGGGCCTGCGCACTCTCATATCCAGCGGCCAGCGCAGCGTCGGTGACGCTTGCATCGGGCTGCTGCAGCGCCTGCAGGGCGTTGAGCAGGCGCAGCCGGTCCAGCGTCTGTCCGGGGCTTTCCCCGGTAAGTGCCCGGTACAGGCGCTGGAAGTGATAGGGCGACTGATGGGCGACAGTGGCCAGTGACGCCACATCCGGCAGTGCCTGCTGCTCACGCAGGCAGCCCTGCAGATGGTCGATGACCCGTTCGATTCCCTGCGCCTGGCGCAGGCCTGCAAGCCGCTTCATGACCATCTCCGCTGAGGACCTGGCTGCGATCGTGCCTGATCCTTTAGCGGGGTGCGTGACCGATCCTGCGCGATTGCCCGCCCTCAGGCCTGGGCGAGAGCCTGTTCCAGGTCCGCGCGCAGATCGCCGATGTGCTCGATGCCGATCGACAGGCGCACGGTGTCCTCGCTGACCCCGGCCCTGGCCAGTTCGGCCGCATCCAGTTGGCGATGGGTGGTCGACGCAGGATGGGTGGCCAGTGACTTGGCATCGCCCAGGTTCACCAGCCGGGTGAACAGTTTCAGGGCATCGAGGAAGCGGGCGCCGGCCACGCGCCCACCCGGCAGGCCGAAGGTCAGCACACCGGAGCCGTGGCCGCCCAGATAGCGCTGCGCCGCCGCGTGTTCGGGGTCGTCGGCAAGCCCTGCATAACGCACCCAGGCTACCTTCGGATGGGCGTGCAGGTACTGCGCCACGGCCAGCGCATTGGCGTTGATCCGCTCCATGCGCAGGGCCAGGGTCTCGATGCCCTGCAGGATCAGGAAGGCATTGAAAGGTGACAACGCTGCGCCGGTGTTGCGCAACGGCACCACCCGCGCCCGACCGATGTAGGCCGCCGCGCCGAGCGCTTCGGTATAGACCACGCCGTGATAGCTCGGATCGGGCTGGTTCAAGCGGGCGAAGCGTTGCGGCTGTGCCGTCCAGTCGAAGCGGCCCGAATCGACGATCGCCCCGCCCAGGCTGGTGCCGTGACCACCGAGGTACTTGGTGAGCGAGTGCACCACGATGTCGGCGCCATGTTCGAACGGGCGCAGCAGGAACGGCGTGGCCACGGTGTTGTCGACGATCAATGGCACGCCGGCCGCATGTGCGACCTCGGCGATGGCGGCGATGTCGGTGACGTTGCCGCGCGGGTTGCCGATCGATTCGACGAACACCGCCTTGGTGCGTTCATCGATCAAGGCCGCGAACGCCGACGGGTCAGCCGGATCTGCGAAACGCGCCTGGATGCCGTACTGCGGCAGCGTGTGCGCCAGCAGGTTGAGGCTGCCGCCATACAGCGCACTGGCAGCGACGATGTTGTCGCCGGCCTCGGCAATGGTCTGGATCGCATAGGTGATCGCGGCCTGCCCGGAGGCCAGCGCCAACGCGCCGATGCCACCTTCCAGCGCCGCAACGCGCTGCTCCAGCACGTCGGTGGTGGGGTTCATGATGCGCGTATAGATGTTGCCCGGCACCTTCAGGTCAAACAGGTCTGCCCCGTGCTGGGTGTCATCGAATGCATAGGCCACGGTCTGGTAGATCGGCACCGCCACCGCGCGGGTGGTCGTGTCGGGACGGTAGCCGCCGTGCACGGCCAGGGTTTCCAGTTGCCACTGCGGATCGCTCATTGCGCCAGGCTCCATCCGGGGAAACGCCCACCATAGGCCAGCCTTCGACCGCCACTGAGAGCCCCTGGCGATGACGCCAGTACCGGCGGTTATCAGGTTGCCCGGGATTCAGGCAGTCGTCATGGGCCATTGCTAGGCTTCGCCGCCGGGCCTTTCGCCCCGGACAAGGACGCCCTACCGATGCAGCCCTCCCCGTGGACTCCCGCCACCGGCACCCCGACCCAGGTGCTGCTGGTCGAGGACGACCGCCGCCTGGCCGAGCTGGTCAGCGACTACCTGCGCGAACATGGATTTGCCGTGCAGCACGTACCGCGCGGCGACCTGGCCAGCGCGGCCTGTCGCCAGCACGCGCCGGAACTGGTGGTGCTGGACCTGATGCTGCCTGGCCTCGGTGGCATTGATGTGTGCCGGCAGATCCGCAGCTTTTCCGACGTGCCGATCCTGATGCTGACAGCGTGCGAGGACGATATCGAACAGGTGCTGGGCCTGGAGTCCGGCGCCGATGACTACGTGCACAAGCCGATCGAGCCGCGCCTGCTGCTGGCACGCCTGCGCGCACTGCTGCGCCGTCGCCATGGCAGCGGCCCTGCCGGCGTGCCGTGCCGGCTGATGCATGGCGAACTGCTGATCGATCGCGTGCAACGCGAGGTTCACCTGCATGGGCAGCCGGTGGAACTGGGTACCACCGAATTCGAGATCCTCTGGCTGCTGGCCAGCCAGCCCGGGCAGATCCTCTCGCGCGACCAGATCCTGCAGGCGGCGCGCGGCATCGGTTTCGATGGTCTGGACCGCAGCGTGGATGTCTGCATCGGCAAGCTGCGCCGCAAGCTCGGCGACGACGCGCGCGAACCGCGCCGGATCAAGACCGTGTGGGGCCGTGGCTACCAGTTCAATCCGTCGGCCTGGTCGGCGTGAAGCGCCTGTTCCTGTGGCTGTGGTTCGTCACCGGGGCCTGCCTGCTGGTGTCGGTGTTCAGCCTCAACCATCTGCTGGACCGCATCTACACGCCCCTGCAGGAACGTGTCTTCGCCGAACAGGTGCGCGGCCAGGTGTATGCACTGCGCAGCGGACTGGCCGGCCTGGACCGCCCGCAGCAACAGCAGCGCGTGGCGCAATGGCAACCACACTACGGCATTGCACTGTCACTGCTGGATGCGCCGCCGGCACTGGATGACGAAGAGCGCAGCGCCCTGCGCGGGGACGGCTTCATCGTTCGTGAGCGCTACCAGCAGGTCCTGCTGCCCATCGAGGGGGCTGACGGACGCTGGCTGCAACTGCGCTTTCCCGGCGAAGTGCAGATGACCCTGTACATGACCGTCGCCGCGTACCTGTGCATCCTGCTGCTGGTCGGCGCCTGCCTCTATGCCTGGGTACGCCTGTTGTGGCGCGATCTGGAGGCGCTGCGGGGTCATGCCGATCGCATCGGTGCCGGCGATCTGCAGGCGCGTGCGCAGGTATCGCCACGTTCGCAGATCCGGGTCATCGTCGAGCATTCCAACCGCATGGCCGCGCGCGTGGCCGAACTGGTGCAACGGCAGCGCGACCTTACCCACGCCATTTCCCACGAGCTGCGCACGCCGATCGCACGCCTGGCCTTCGGCCTGGACCTGATGCAGGACAGCAACGATCCGGCGCGGCGGGCACACCTCGCTACCGGCCTGCATGGCGATCTGGCCGAGCTCAACCGGTTGGTCAGCGAGCTGCTGGCGTACGAGCGGCTGGAGCATCCCAACGATGCCGAGCCCATGCAGCGGATCGAAGCGAACGATTGGCTGCAGGCCTGCATGGAGGACGCGCGGCGCGATGCCGAGCGCGCGGGACTGGTGCTGCAGGTGTGGCCCAGTGCGCTGCCACGCGTGGATGCCGAGCCGCGCCTRCTGCAGCTGGCCCTGAGCAACCTGGTCGGCAACGCGATGCGCTACGCACGCACCCGTGTGGAGGTGTCACTGGTCAGCGTGGCCGGCAAGGCCTGCCTGCGCGTGGATGACGATGGCCCGGGCATCGCCGAAAGCGATCGCGAGAAGGTGCTGCGCCCGTTCACCCGTCTGGATGACAGCCGCAGCCGCGATACCGGCGGCTTCGGCCTGGGCCTGGCCATCGCCGGGCGCATCGCGGTTCGTCACCACGGCGAGCTGCGCGTGGGACGCGCGACCCTGGGCGGTGCACGCCTGGAAATGCACTGGCCACTGGCTGCCAGCTGAACGCCACGGGCCGCGCTTACAGTTGCTTACAACTCCCGCACAACTGCGGACGGATTGGTCGGTGGCATCCCGCCACGCTGTCGACCCAGCAGCACGCGCCGGATGCGCGCACTGCATTTCCTCCCACTGTAGAGAGTTGCCATGTCCCACCGTCGCCGTTTCCCCACCCTGCTCGGCCTGGCCCTGCTGCCCTTGTTCGCAACGTCCACAGCGCATGCCAAGGAGGATCAATGGACCTTCGAGCTTGCCGCCGGTGGCGGTGTCGCCCCGCGTTACAGCGGCAGCGAGGAATTCCAGGCCGCACCGACGCTGTCCTTCGACGTGACCTCACCGGGCGGCTGGTTTCTGGGTACCAGCGGTGCGGGTTGGGGTACGGCGATCGGCGAACACACCCGCGTGCGTGCCTACGTCGGTGGCAGCGGCAGCCGCCGCGAGAAGAACTCGATCCTCGGCGGCTCGGACTTCCTGCGTGGCATGGGTGATATCGATACCCGGCCCCTGGTCGGCCTGGCGGCTGGCTATACGCTGGGTGAGGCGGTGCTGAGCGGTTCCTGGCAGTACACGCTGAAAGACGACGACAAGGGCGACAACGGCCTTGCCACCCAGCAGATCCACCTGAACCTGGAGATGCCACTGTTCGATCTGGCCGGTGGCGTGGTCAGCGGCAGCGTATCCACCGACTACGGCAACCGCGGCTACATGCAGACCTGGTATGGCGTCAGCCCTGACCAGGCCGCTCGCACCGGTTTCGCCCAGCACAAGCCCAAGGCCGGTCTGGTCAGCGCCGGCCTGGGCATGAAATGGAGCCATCGCGCCGGTCGCAACGGCAACTGGTACATCGCTGTGGAAGGCACCCGACTGCTGGGCGATGCGGCCGACAGCCCGATCGTGCAGAAGGCCAACCAGTTCGGATTGATGACCGGGTATACGCACCGGTTCTGAGCATGGCCGGCAAGCGCCGGATGCGGCCGGTCGCTGCAACCGAAACGGGGCGCTGCACTCATGCAGCGCCCCGTTCGGCTCAGGCTCAGGCCTTGGCGAACACCAGATGGCCGCCGTCGTTGCCCACTTCGATGGTATCGCCGTTGACGAACGCACCGGACAGGATCTTCTGCGCCAGCGGGTTTTCCAGCTGTGCCTGGATCGCACGCTTCAGCGGACGCGCACCGTAGACCGGATCGAAGCCGACGTTGCCGAGCAGATCGAACGCTGCATCGGACACCACCAGCTTCAGGCCACGCTCGGCCAGGCGCTTTTCCAGGCCACGCATCTGGATGCGCGCGATCTGCTTGATCTGCTGCTTGTCCAGCGGATGGAACACCACGATGTCATCCAACCGATTGATGAACTCCGGACGGAAGTGCGCCTGCACCACGCCCATCACCGCCGCCTTCATCTGCGTGTAGGCTTCCGGCGTGTCATCGCCGCTCATGTCCTGGATCTGGTGCGAACCCAGGTTGGAGGTCATCACGATGACGGTATTGCGGAAGTCCACCGTGCGGCCCTGGCCATCGGTCAGGCGACCATCGTCCAACACCTGCAGCAGGATGTTGAACACATCCGGATGCGCCTTTTCCACCTCGTCCAGCAGGATCAGCGAATACGGGCGACGGCGCACGGCCTCGGTGAGGTAACCGCCTTCCTCATAGCCCACGTAGCCGGGGGGCGCACCGATCAGGCGTGCGACGCTGTGCTTCTCCATGAACTCGCTCATGTCGATGCGGATCATCGCGTCGGCGCTGTCGAACAGGAACTCGGCCAGCGACTTGCACAGTTCGGTCTTGCCCACGCCGGTCGGGCCCAGGAACAGGAACGATCCCCCCGGTCGATTCGGATCGGACAAGCCAGCGCGCGAACGACGCACCGCGTCGGACACCACCTTGATCGCCTCTTCCTGGCCGACCACGCGGTTGTGCAGCACCTCTTCCATGCGCAGCAGCTTGTCACGCTCGCCTTCGAGCATCTTGTTGACCGGGATGCCGGTCCAGCGCGAGACGACCTCGGCGATCTCCTCGTCGGTGACACGGTCCTGCACCAGCTTGAAGTCGTGGTTCTCCACTTCCTGGGCGGCAGCCAGCTGCTTTTCCAGCTGCGGCAGCACGCCATACTGGATCTCGCT
>NZ_JBFRFE010000177.1:0-6939 GCF_052114665.1 Stenotrophomonas sp. 2YAF22
GCTCTGCACCGTCGGCACCGGTACTGGTCACCCGTGTGGCGATGACATCACCGGTCCAGTCGTTGCTGCCGGAGGGCACGCGGAAATGGGACGCTACCGTGAACGAACCGGTGCTGATGCGCGCGCCCGAGCCGCTGCCACCGACCGGCGCATCGCCTTCAGCCGCACTGTCGAAGATTTCTTCCAGCGCCTGCTTCAGCTTGGTCGGGTTGCGAGCCAGGAAGTAGTTGTCCGGCACACCCTTTTTCTTGCTGTCCCACGCCTTGCCACCCGCAGGGACACCGTACTTCGCTGCGTACCAAAGCGGGCTTTCCAGCTGGCCAGCAGCAGTGGTCGATGCCTTGTACTTGATGACCACCGGCTTCTGCCAGTTGTTGGGGAAGTTGTTGGTGGTGCTCAGCACGGAGCCGTTGGAATTACCCGGGCGCAACGCGAGGCGCTGCACGGCGTTTGATGCATTGGAACCGGTGATCGTATAGCCCGTCAGCATCGCGTTGCCGGCATAGGCAGACAGGTTTTCGATACGGATCAGCACTTCATCAGCGGCGACGTCATTGACCAACGTTGTCCCGATCCAGTCATCATTGCTGTTGCGGGTGTAGTTGCACAACCGGGTATTGCCCACCGCGCTGTTGCTCACTTTCGCATCGGCCCGCCAGCAGATGTTGTTGAAGGCACCCGTGTCGTTGCAGGCTGCGCCCACGCAGTAGCTCAACATTGCCACGACGTCATTGTCATGGTCGTTGCCCCACAGCGAATCCTCCCAGACCAGCGAGAAACTGCCGGCCTGGGCATCGGAGCGATAGGTGCGGCCGTAGACGAGGTTACCGCCCGTGCTGTTTGCCACCTTGGTGCCGATGCCAACCGAGCCCAGGAAGCAGCTGCGCCAGCCTTTGGTGGTCTGCGTTGCGCCGCCGGAATCGTTGGCTTGGCAAAGCGGGGCCAGGCCGATCTTGCGCCCACCCACTGCAATTTCGAACTGCGGCAGATTTTCGGCCATCGCAACGGTATAAGTCGTCGCTGTCAGCTTGTAAGAGGACGGTTTGCTCTGCACGCCCGGGCGCATATCGGTCTCGGCAGCCGCCTTGGCCAGGCCGGCCATCATGTAGCTGCCTTCCATCGACGGGATATCCGGGCATATGCCGCGCGCCTTGCTCAGGCTGGTTATGGTCCGGCCTTGGCAGATATCTTCATGGGTGTTCAGCGAAGTCCCCTTGGGGGTGTCGCCGATGCGGCCGATCATGTACGTGTTGCCGGCGATGCCTTCGGCAGCGCCGATCGCATCGGTAGCCGTGGTGGCGGCGGCCAGATTGGTCACCGAGCCGATGTTGTCGCTGTCGAACGAGGGCAGGCCCGAAGACAGGACCAGGATGCTGCAGGTCGCGCAGTAGGAGTTGCCACCGTCGGCGGGCAGGCGATAGGGATCCTTCCAGGCCACGCTGGTTGGCAGGCCGCTGAGGTCGCCACTGTCCCCGTAGATCTTGGCGCCGCCCCCCACGTAGCGAAGTGCTTCGGCGTACATCTCCGCCAGCGGATTACCCCAGGCACTGCACTTCTGGCCACTGGTACCCGGGTCGGCCAGGTTGCCATTGCCTCCCTGGTCCTGACGATTGAGGATGCCGTAGGTGTTGCAGTCGTTCCAGTTGCTGCTCCAGTTCCATTGATCAATGCGGAAGTTGGAGATGGTATTGATGATGCCTTCAGAAGCACTGGCCAGCGCGTTGCAGAACTGGCCCGTAGACAGGTTGATCTCATCGCCGGCGGCACAGAACGTGGTGCCATTGCCGGCGATCTTGCCGATGTTGCGACGCAGGACGCCGCCATCGCGCGGGCTGGAATACGTGCCACTGATCAGGCCAAAGCGCAGGCGCCCGCTTTCGCCATAGGTCTGCAGCACGCCAGCCGGCTTGTAGCGATCGGTGGCGCCATCGTTGTACTTGCGACAGTAGCCTTCGCGCAGGGCTGCATTGGTCGAGCCGCAGACTTCCGCACGCACGGTGTAGTCAACTGTCGAACGCGGCGTGTCCGCGCTGCCCTCGCCGGAGCGATTGACGCCGCACTGGTAGGATGCAGTGGACGCCCACTCGGACCAGTTGCCAGAAGCAACACGCATCAACGGCGCACCATTGGCGGCGATGGTCGCATTGCAGAACGACTGCGTGCCGGAAAGTGGCGTGAAACTGCCGATGTCGCTGCCGCTGTAGACCTTGACCCAGGCATGTAGATCACTGGGGATCTGCGCGCGCTCGATGACGGTCTTGTCCTTCGTATCTTCCGAACGCTGGCCGCCATAGAGCACACCACGCATCACGTCCAGGCGGCTCATCGTCACCCAGTTGAGGAAGTTGCCCGACCAGGCGCTGCTGCAGCTGTGGCCGTTGGCACCGCCTGCGGCAGCGGACGCCTTGAATACGCCGCTGGCGTAGCCATAGCACAGCTTGGAATCGAAGTAGCCACCGTATTCGAATGCATCCAGATACGTGGTATCGAGGATGCCATCCGGTTCACCGCCCGGCCCGCCACCGATGTCGCTGTAGTCGCTGTAGGCCTTGTTGAACAGCTGCTCATCGCGCGACATCACCATCATCATCAGCGGCGGCTGGCTCTGCTTGGTGTACAGCGGCTCCTGGGCGATGTCGTAGTCGCCGAGCGCCGCCTGCAACGGAAGAATCAGCGCGGCCAGGCCGGCCAACACGGCAACCCCGGCCCCGGCACGCAGCCAGGCGGCAGGACGGAGGCGAAGGAAACGACGTTCGTTGTTCATGGGATGAAGACCGTGTCGATGACGGCACTGGCAGAGGCGTCGGTGGGGGCATCACTGGCCAGGGCCGTGACCTGGTAGGTGTTTCCGGTTTCTTCGTTGGCCCGCTTGCCGGTCTTGATGCTGGAACCGGTATTGCCCGAAGAGCATTTGTCGATGCGTCGGGTGTAGCTGGCCGCGGTCTTGGTGATCGCGTTGGCCCAGGTCAACGGGTCGTAGGTCGGGCTGCACTCTTCCTGATCAGCGAGGAAGACGTTGGCGCCATCCAGCGCGGTTTCGATGCCGGTCTCGACCTGGCGTGCACTCGACTCAGCGTTCTGGAACGCCAGGTTCGTACGCAGGTAATTGGAGGCCATGCGCTCCTGCATGCTGGTGACCTGCATGCCCGCGATGCCGATCAACGCCAACAGAATGAGCATGATGAGGGCCACGTAGAGCACCGCGCCGCGTTGGCGACGGGGAGCGACGGGCCGGAATCGGTATGAGCGCATGATGACCTCAGTTGCCGAACAGGCGGTTACGCAGTGCGACGGTGGTCTGGTAGACCGCGCGCATGCGTCCATCGGTAGGGGCGGTATAGGTCACCCCCATGGATACCAGCGAGGCGTTGGAGTCTGCCTGGCGCGCTGCCGCCGGATCCGGACTGGAGACCAGCAGGCCCACCTGGACGACGCCGACACGTCGCCAGGCCAGGCCGATGTCGCTGGGCAGCGATTCCTGCACGGCCTTCGCCGTACCCTGACGATCGATGTAACCCGAAGGCCGAGCGCCCAGACTGCGATCCTGGCCGTAAAGCAGTTGCAGATTCTCTACTCCCTCCACCATCGCTTCCGGGCTGGACGCAACCAGATCGCCGTTGGGGGCCGCACCAAAGCGCACGCGGTACAGCGAGCTCTGCTTGGTCGTCGCGTCGTAACCCACGTAGTAGACGGCGCTTTCAGCGCGATACAGCATCGCCTGACCAAGCATGTAACCATTGCTGAAAGTGCGCGAGCCGTTCAACTTCACGGTATCGAAGGTGATGGTGCCAGTCGTTGCGTTGACTGCACTGGCCTGGAAGACCGTGGCAGAACCACAATCGGCAACACCGAAAAGACCCGGATTGGTCACGCCGCTGCGCAGCACCGACCAACGCGCGGCTTCAAAGGTGTACACCGGTTTTTCGATGGTGCCGCCGATGGCGGTGATCGGAACGCCGTCAGGCATCAGGTAGCGCAGCGCAATGATGTCGCTGCCGTCGACCCGGTTGGTCAACGCGCTGGAGATCGCCGTCGGCAATGCCGGGGTATAGGCGGTTCCCCCCGTCGCTGGTGTCGCTGCCAGCGTGAGTGTCTTGCCAGGCTCGGTGCCGGTGGCCTCGTAGCCTTGGATGGAACGCATGAAGTCGAGGCCAGGGTTGGCCGCGCCATCCAGGGTGGACTGCAGTGTGGACAACGACTCCAGCGTGTGCGCTTGGTCGTTGGTGCAGCCGAAATGTCCAGCCATGCGGATCTCACGCTGCAGCGTATCCATCGCGAAACGGCTGTTTTCCTGCACGCGGGCAAGACCTTCGGACAGCTGATAGGCGGTGCGCGAGGCGGAGAACACCTGCACCACCGCCAACAGGATGATCAGGCCGATGACCAGCGAGATCATCAGCTCGATCAGCGACAGGCCCTGCATGCGCCGGGCAGAGAAGCTGGCGCGGCTCACAGGCGAGTACTCGCGGTGAAGGTGGTGTCGACCGCATCCGCCTTCCAGCGTTCGTCGCCCCACGTGACCTGGACCGAATACTGATTGCCATTGCGGGTGACCGAGGCTTTGCTCTCCGCACCCAGCGATTTACCCAGGCGGCAGCGCCAGTCGGTCATGTAGGTGTCCTTGGCGATGGCCGCCCCGGTTGGCGGCGCACACTTGGTGGTCGTTGCGGTGTAATCACCCACGTACACCGGCGCGGCAACACGGTTGGCGCGGATCTGATCCAGCAGTTCGTAGCTGAGATTGGTGGCCTGCGTGCGGAAATTCGCACTCTGCACGTAGCGGACATTCATCGTCTGCAGCAGGGCGAAGCCCAGCAGGCCGAAGCCCAGCACAAGGATTGCGATCAGCACTTCGATCAGGGTGAAACCCTGTTGCGTGCGTCCGGAAAACCGACGACGTTGGTAAGCGGCGCGTGTCACTTGCAGGCCTCCTTCTGCAGGCGGGTCTGCCCGGTAAGCGAGATGGACAACCGCCGCTGCAGCGGTTGGCTGCCGCAATCGGCCGGACGCAATGTGATGTCCTGCGCGGTCACGGCACGGCTGCGGCCACGGGGGTCGAATGCGATGGTAAGGGCCTGGTCGCTGACGCCCTGCATCTTCGTCCGGGCCTCTGCATAGCGCAGCACGGCCTCGCCGGTATCGAAGCTGCCATTGCCATTGGCGTCGTTCCAGACCATCCAGCCATCCGTCCAGGACTTGCCATCGCAGCTGGTGCCCGCCGTGGAAGCACAGACCCCGCCACCATGCGTACCGCGAATGGCTTCCGAGCGCGCCAACGCAAGCGCAGCAATCAACTCGTTGCTGGTGGTGGCCATCCGGTTGGAGCGAATCGTGCCCTGAAAGCTGGGATAGGCAATGGTGCTCAGGATCGCCAGCACGGCAATCGTGACCATCAGTTCGACAAGCGTGAAGCCCTTGGACCGGCGCGATGACATTGGACGCTCCCCAGCGTGTTGGTGGCCACGATGGCGCACCCGCCTGCCGCCAGCAAGCGGCGGCAGGATGAACGGTCAGATCCGGGCGACGGGCGTCAAAGGCTTGACGTCCCGCCCTCCCCCGGCCGATCCGGCACGCCCCCCGCCGCGCCGCCCAGCCGCCCTCGCCCGGCTTACGCCAGCACCTGGTAGCAGGGCTGGTACTCGCCGGAGATCTTCATCCGGCGCTGCTCGACGAAGGCGCGCAGCAGCCCGTCCAGGGCCTGCATCATGTCGGGGTCGCCATGGATCTGGAACGGCCCGAACTCCTCGATGCGGCGCATGCCGTCTTCCTTCACATTGCCGGCGACGATGCCCGAGAACGCCCGGCGCAGGTCGGCCGCCAGCGCGTGTGGCGCACGCCCGTGATGCAGGTCCAGCGCAGCCATCGCTTCGTGGGTCGGCACGAACGGCTGCTGGTACTCCCACGGAATCTCGATGGACCAGTTGAAGAAGAACGAATCCTTCTGCGCCAGGCGATGTTCACGCACGCGCTTGATGCCGGCCGACATCTTCTTGGCCACCGCCACCGGGTCGCCAATGACGATTTCGTAGCGCTCGGCCGCAGCGTCGCCCAGGGTCAGGCGGATGAAGCGGTCGATCTGCTCGAAATACGGCGCGGCCACGGTCGGGCCGGTCAGGATCAGCGGGAACGGCAGGTCCTTGTTCTCCTCACGCAGCAGGATGCCGAGCAGGTACAGGATCTCCTCGGCGGTACCCACGCCGCCGGCGAACACGATGATGCCGTGGCCGATGCGGACGAAGGCTTCGAGGCGCTTCTCGATGTCCGGCATGATCACCAGGTGGTTGACGATCGGGTTCGGCGACTCGGCGGCGATGATGCCCGGCTCGGTCAGGCCGATGTAGCGCGTCACGGTCCGGCGCTGCTTGGCGTGGGCGATCGTGGCGCCCTTCATCGGGCCCTTCATCGCGCCCGGGCCGCAGCCGGTGCAGATGTCCAGGCCGCGCAGGCCCAGCTCGTAACCGACCTGCTTGGTATACAGGTATTCATCGCGCGAGATCGAGTGGCCGCCCCAGCAGACCACCAGGTTCGGATCACCCGGATTGAGGATGCGCGCATTGCGCAGCAGCCCGAACACCGCATTGGTGATGCCCTCGGACGACTCCAGCTCGGCCGCGTAGGCCGGGCCCATCTCGATGGCCATGTAGGCCAGATCGCGGACCACCGCGAACAGCAGCTCGGCCACGCCGCGGATGATCTCGCCATCGACGAACGCCATCGCCGGCGCATTAGCCAGGTCGATGCGCACGCCGCGATCCTGCTGTGCGACCTGGATGTCAAAATCGGGGTAAAGATCGCGCGCGGCGCGCGGATCATCGGAGGCACTGCCACTGGTCAGCACGGCCAGCGCGCAGCGGCGCAGCAGCTCGTGCATGCCACCACTGGAGGCGTCGCGCAGGCGCGCAACCTCGGCCCGCGACAGCACATCCAGGCCACCACGCG
>NZ_JBFRFE010000178.1:0-6935 GCF_052114665.1 Stenotrophomonas sp. 2YAF22
ACTTCACCTTCAGCATCACCCGTATTCCTTTCAACGAGGACTACCAGCCCGCTGACGGCACGCGAATCACCACCAACTTCGCCAACCTGGCCCGCGGCGAATCCCGCCAGGAAAACCTGCGCAACACGCTCGGCATGATCAACAACCGCTTCAACGATCTGGCGCACTGGGACAACCCCAGCGCGGATCGCTACGCGGTCGAGCTGGACATCATCTCGGTGGAGATGCACATCGATGGCAGCGACGGCAGCGATACGTTCCCGTTGATCGAGGTGCTGCGGCCGACCATCGTCGACACGCGTACCGGCGTGCGTACGGAAGGCATCGTCGGCAACAATTTCTCCTCCTACGTCCGCGACTACGATTTCAGCGTCGTGCTGCCCGCCAGCAACGAAGGCAAGGCCACCTTCGGCATTCCCGAAGACTTCGGCGATCTTCATGGCAAGCTGTTCAAGCACTTCCTGGCGTCCGACGCCTACCGTGCGCACTTCAGCAAGCCGCCGGTGATCTGCATCAGCGTGTCCAGCAGCAAGACCTACCATCGCACCGAGAACCACCATCCCATCCTGGGCGTCGAGTATCGGCAAGGCGAGTTCTCCCCCACCGACCAGTACTTTGACAAGATGGGGCTGCAGGTGCGCTACTTCATGCCGCCAGGCAGCGTCGCGCCACTGGCGTTCTACTTCCAGGGTGACCTGCTGGGCGACTACTCGAACCTGGAACTGATCGGCACCATCAGCACGATGGAGGCCTTCCAGAAGATCTACCGCCCCGAGATCTACAACGCCAATTCCGTAGCGGGCAAGGTCTACCAGCCCAGCCTGAAGCACCAGGACTATTCGTCCACCCGCATCGTCTACGACCGCGAAGAGCGCAGCCAGCTGGCCGTCAAGCAAGGCCGGTTCACCGAAGAACACTTCATCAAGCCGTACCGCGCCGTGCTTGAGCAGTGGGCCGCCCGCTGATCAGTCGATTCCCCCTTTCCCACCTGGACACAAGAAACAGCCCGATGAAGAAACTACTGCCCACCTCGACCGCCGGCAGCCTGCCCAAGCCSTCCTGGCTKGCMSAGCCSGAAAAGCTCTGGTCGCCCTGGAAGCTGCAGGATGAAGAGCTGCTGGAGGGCAAGCAGGATGCCCTGCGCCTGTCCCTGCAGGAGCAGCAGCATGCCGGCATCGACATCGTCAGTGATGGTGAGCAGACACGGCAGCATTTCGTCACCACGTTCATCGAGAACCTCAGTGGTGTCGATTTCGAGAAGCGCGAAACCGTCCGCATCCGCGACCGCTACGACGCCAGCGTGCCCACCGTGGTGGGTGCGGTGAGTCGTCCGAAGTCGGTGTTCGTGGAGGACGCGAAGTTCCTGCGCAGGCACACCACGCAGCCGATCAAGTGGGCGCTGCCGGGCCCGATGACCATGATCGACACGCTCTACGATGCGCACTACAAGAGCCGCGAAAAGCTGGCATGGGAGTTCGCCGGGATCCTCAACCAGGAAGCCAGGGAACTGGAGGCGGCCGGCGTCGACATCATCCAGTTCGACGAGCCTGCCTTCAACGTGTTCTTCGACGAAGTGAACGATTGGGGTGTCGCTGCACTGGAGCGCGCGGTCGAAGGGCTCAAGTGCGAAACCGCGGTCCATRTCTGCTACGGCTACGGCATCAAGGCCAACACCGACTGGAAGCAGACGCTGGGTTCGGAATGGCGCCAGTATGAAGAATCGTTCCCGAAGCTGCAGACGTCCAGCATCGACATCATCTCGCTGGAATGCCACAACTCGCACGTGCCGATTGACCTGATCGAGCTGGTGCGCGGCAAGAAGGTGATGGTCGGTGCCATCGATGTGGCTTCCAGCACGGTCGAGACGCCGGAAGAAGTGGCCAACACGCTGCGCAAGGCCCTGCAGTTCGTGGATGCTGACAAGCTCTACCCCAGCACCAACTGCGGCATGGCGCCGCTGTCGCGTGACGTAGCACGAGGCAAGCTGCGCGCGCTCAGCGCAGGTGCACAGATCATCCGCGACGAGCTTCTGGCCCGCGGCTGAGCACGAGTGCGCATGCGGGCGCACACGCTTGGATGGATGAGGCAAAGGCCGCGCGCCAGTGCGGGRGCCCACCGCTCCCACACTGGCGCCGCCTCCCCTGCTCCTGTGCCCCCACACTCAGCGCTGCCAATCCTTCAGGAACAGCCAGGTAATCAACGTGGCATCCGGCCCCTTGGGGTCGGTGAACGGCAAACCGGACTGGCTGCCGCTCCAGGCATGCCCCATTCCCTGCACCACGTAATGCTGCACCAGCGTCCTGCCGCCATAGGTGTAAGAGTCAACCGTGTAGGCACGCCCACCCGGCACCTGGCCGTGGAAGGTGCTGGTCGGCACGTACTTCACCGAGTCGTTGTCCACGCCATCGTCAGCCAGGTCGTTGGTCTGCAGGAACTGGCGCACGGCCTGCTGCCCGTTGATCGGGTTCACCGTGGCGTCGGCGGTGCCATGGAAGACCAGCACCGGGATCGGCCGCGGCGACGGCGAGCCCGAGCACTGCCAGGCCAGGCGCCCGTTGCTGTCCGGTGAGTAGATGCTGCCGGCCAACAGCGCATAGGCGCTGCCGGAGATCGTGGTCGCGCCCTTGTACATGCCGCCGGAATGGATCGCGCCCGCCGCAAACACATCCGAATAGCAGGCCAGCATGATCGAAGTCATCGCCCCGCCGGCGGAAATGCCGGTGACGTACACCCGGTGCGGATCGATGCTGTAGCCCGCTTTCACCTTGTCCACGATGCCGGCCAGGATGGAGGCTTCGCCACTGTCGCGCGCCTGGTTGATCGGCAGCTGCCAGTTCCAGCAGCGTGCGGGGTTGGAGGTTACGTTCTGCCGCGGGTAGACCACGATGAAGCCTTCGGTGTCGGCGACCTCGTTGAAGCCGGAGGCCTCGCCCATCAGGTTCGGCCCGGTCACGCAGCCGTGCAGTACCAGCAGCAGGGGCAGTGGCCGCGTTTCATCGTAGCCGGCCGGCACCCACACCTGGTACTCGCGGGCGCCGAACAGATTGCCGTACAGGCCAACATCCCAATGTCCGGATGGGTCTGCCGCGGAGGCGGTCCCCGTGGTGGCCAGCCATGTGCACAGCAGCAGCATCAGCGCCTTGATTGAATCGATTCCAGATTTCATGACCAGATCCTCATGCGTGAGTCGTGGATGAAGTGGTACCGGAAATCCTCGTGGACCGACCTTCCAGAGGGTGCTGCGACGCCGCTGTCAAACCCAGCCGGTGGCGTAGTAGATGCCGATCACCACGAACACCGCGAGGGTCTTGATGATGGTCACTGCGAAAATGTCCTTGTAGGCCTGGCGATGGGTCAGCCCGGTGACCATCAGCAGGGTGATGACCGCACCGTTGTGCGGCAGGCTGTCCATGCCGCCCGATGCCATCGCGGCAACGCGATGCAGCACCTCCATCGGTATGCCGGCAGCCTGCGCGTTGACGATGAAGGTCTCCGACATCGCCGCCAGGGCGATGCTCATGCCGCCCGATGCAGAGCCGGTGACGCCGGCAAGACCGGTTACGGTGACCGCTTCATGCAGCAGGGGGTCCTTGATCGCCCCCAGCGCGTTGGCCACCACCATGAAGCCGGGCAACGCGGCGATGACCGCGCCGAAGCCATATTCCGAGGCGGTGTTCATGGCGGCCAGCACTGCACCACCGATCGCCGCCTTGGTGCCCTCGGCAAACTGCGTGACTACCGGGCGCCAGGCCAGCGCCAGCACCGACAGGATGCCAACCAGCAGCGCCCCCAGCACGGCCCAGATTGCGGTGATCTTCGCCACGCCCTGCACCACCGGCGCCGAGCTGCCCATGATAGACGGCACGAAGCTGTGCTCCGCGCCGTACCAGTGCGGTATGCCCAGGGTGAACAGCTTGTTGGACACAAACACCAGCACCAGCGGCAGCACGGCAATACCCGCGTGCGCCAGATGGGTGCCTGCGAACGGTGCCGGCTCGTTCACCAGGGTGGCCGGGTCTCCGTAGCCCTCGCTACTGCGTACCGCCGCGCGACGGCGCCACTCCAGGTAGGCCATGCCCACCGCAAGCACGAACACACTGCCCAGCGTACCCAGCACCGGAGCCGCCCAGGTATCGGTGCCGAAGAACGTGGTCGGGATGATGTTCTGGATCTGCGGCGTGCCCGGCAATGCGTCCATGGTGAAGCTGAAGCCGCCCACCCCCAGCGTGGCCGGAATCAGGCGCTTGGGGATGTTGCTCTGGCGGAACATCTCGGCCGCGAACGGATAGACCGCGAACACCACCACGAACAATGACACGCCGCCATAGGTGAGCAGGCCCGACACCAGCACGATCGACAGCATCGCCCGCTGCGGTCCGAACAAGCGGATCGCCGCACCTACGATCGAGCGGGAGAAGCCGGACAGTTCGATCAGCTTGCCGAACACCGCGCCCAGCAGGAACACCGGAAAATAGAGCTTGAGGAAGCCGACCATCTTGTCCATGAACAAGCCGGTGAACATCGGTGCCACCAGCGAGGGATCAGTGAGCAGCACTGCGCCAAGCGCGGCGATGGGCGCGAACAGGATCACGCTGTAACCGCGGTAGGCCACCAGGATGAGGAAGGCCAGCGCTGCAAGTACGATCAGTAACGACATACGGCGCTTCCGGATGGGGACGCGCCCAGTATCCGGATCTGGTGACCGCTGCCGACTGGACCTAGGTCCACTCGCCGGTGCGCAACCGCGCCGCTAGCCTAGCGTCCATGGGTGGCAATGGGCCATTCGCCGCGTACATGCCTTGGGGGAGGACCGAATGAAACGGAATTGCTTGAGCCTGATGATCGGCACGCTGTTGGCCACCGGGCCGGTCCTGGCGCAGGACACACCGCAGGGCACGCCGGCAGCCGCCCGCACCGCTTCGGCCACCAACCTGGACAGCATCACGGTGACCGCACGCAAGCGCGAGGAAACCCTGCAGGAGGTTCCGGTTGCCGTCACCGCCTTTACGTCCGAAGCCCTGGACAAGATGAACATCCAGGACATCAGCGACCTTGATGGACAGGTCCCCAACCTCACCATCTACGCGGCGCGCGGCGCCAGCAGCACGGTCACCGCCTACATCCGCGGCGTCGGCCAGTCCGACCCCACCTGGGGCGCTGACCCGGGCGTGGGCATCTACCTGGACGACGTCTACATCGCCCGTCCGCAGGGTGCGCTGCTGGACGTGTTCGACGTCTCGCGCATCGAGGTGCTGCGCGGTCCGCAGGGCACGCTGTACGGCAAGAACACCATCGGCGGGGCCATCAAGTACATCTCGCGCGGCCTGCCCACCCAGACCGAAGGCTTCGCCCAGATCACCGTGGGCAACTACAGCCAATTGGACGCCAAGGCGGCGATCGGCGGCCCGATCGGCGGGGCCGACAGCGGCCTGCGCGCGCGCGTGGCGGTCGCCAGCATGAATCGTGACGGCTTCGGCGAGAACACCTTCACCAACCAGCCGGTCAGTGACAAGCAGATCAATGCTGCACGCTTCAACCTGGGTGCGTATGCGGGCGACGACTTCGACGTGCAGTTCGCCCTGGACTGGATCGATGACCAGTCCGGCATGCGTGGCTCGAAGATGCTGGCACCCAACCCGTTCGTGCGCGCCTACCCGCCGATGGATGACCGCTACGACATCCGCTCGGGCATGCGCAACCTCAACAGTGTGGAGACCAAGGGCGCCTCGGCCACGGTGAACTGGCGGCCCAGCGAAGACGTTGCGCTGAAGTACGTGGTGGCCAAGCGCGAGTCGGACAGCGACGCGAACATCGACTTCGACAGTACGCCGGTCAAGCTGGCCGATGTGGGTGGCACTTATCATGATGACCAGGTCAGCAACGAGGTGCAGCTGAACTACGATGCCGGCGGCCGCGTGCGCGGCGTGGTGGGCCTGTACCAGTTCAGTGGCGAGGCCGGCGGACAGATCCGCAACAACTTCTTCAACCTGCAGTTCGGCGACACCCGCGGCAAGGTGCTGACCGACAGCATCGCGCTGTACGCCGACTGGACGTTCGACCTGACCAGCAAGCTGAAGCTGGACGTCGGCGCCCGCTACACCGACGAGGACAAGCGCGCGATCGTGCTCAACCGCTTCTACTCGGATGCGACGTTCACCCGTCCGATCGCGGTCGCCGCCGATTTCGACAAGAAGACCAATTTCAAGAACGTCTCGCCCAAGGTGTCGCTGGATTACCAGATCACCCCGGACATCATGGTCTACGGCCTGGCAACGCGTGGCTTCAAGTCGGGCGGCTACAACATCCGCGCCAATGCCGTTGCGGTGCCACGCTCGGCCGAGCCGTTCGATGACGAGACGGTCGACAGCTTCGAGATCGGCAGCAAGATGGCCTTCCTCGATCAGCGCCTGTTCCTGAACCTGTCGGCGTTCCATAACAAGTACAAGGACATCCAGCTGTCGGTGTTCACCGGCATCGATACCAATGGCGACGGCGTCGACGATGCCTTCTTCGGCGATTTCACCAATGCCGGCGCCGGCACCATCAACGGCCTGGAAATCGAGTACCAGTACCTGCCCAGCCAGCACTGGCTGATCTCCGGCAACCTGGCCTGGCTGGATGCCAAGTATGACGAGTACATGGATCGTGGCGTCAACGTGGCCAAGCAGATGAAGTTCACCAACGCACCGGACTTCTCGGGCGCGTTGAACGTGGAGTACCGCACCGACCTGGCCAATGGCAGCAACCTGTCCGCACGGGTGAGCTACAGCTATCAGAGCGAAGTATGGCCGACCACCGATCTGAGCCCGGTGATCCGCCAGGACGGCTACGGGCTGGTCAATGCCGGCGTGATCTGGAAGCTTGACGACGCCTGGACCTTCTCGCTGCAGGGCACCAACCTGGCCGACAAGGAATACCGCACCACCGGTTACAAC